>JASLEQ010000809.1 GCA_030151135.1 Candidatus Sulfotelmatobacter sp.
GCACTTGCATGAGATGAAAGATGTACCGCCTGACGTGCCGACGGGCTTTTTCACTGCGCTTTTCACCACATTAGGAATTGTGGTTTTGGCCAAAGCAGCATTTGGATTTTTTGCCGGGTGGGGATTGCTGCAGCGGGAGAAGTGGGCGCGCACCGTAACGCTGGTGCTGGCATTCATCTCGCTTTTCCTGAATATTCCGGTTGGCACAGCCATGGGCGTATACACGATGTGGGTGCTGTTACCCGCGGCGTCGGAGCAGGAATATGAGGGGATCGTGGCGGCGAAGCATGGGGCTTGAGAGTCGCTGAAAGCTTTTAGCTGTTCTGGTTTGTAATTGACCACCTGAGATTACCGCGTTTGCGTGAGGTGAGCGGAGTTCGTGGGAAACCTGTGCGACCGATGAATGCATTCGGGTGCTGAGCCTGGGACACTTCTCCCGCACCGAACTGGTGCGCAGCTTTGTCCGCTCGGGAGATGACCAACTGCCGACTGTTTACGAAGTGCGAATGTCCGGAGACTAGTTCGCCGGGAGCGAAGTAGCGCTTCCGTCCGACATTGGGCGGATGGTATTCTCAATGTGGGCAGTCCGCGAAGCTTGCTTTTTGCATCGGCGATGCGGCCCACGAGGATGGGATACACCTCTAACGATCACCTCGTAAGTTATTGAGCCGACGTAGCTCAGTTGGTAGAGCAGCCGATTCGTAATCGGCAGGTCAGCGGTTCAAGTCCGCTCGTCGGCTCCAGATTTTCGCCCCCGCCTTTTTCGTCCGCGCAAGTTAGCCTTTGATTGCGGACCGAATCTTTGGGGTGCCTGAGACAGCTGATTTCAATGCGGCGTCCTTTTCGATCAACTCCAGGACCTGGCGAGTCATTTCCTCGTCGATGTCCGGCGCACGGCGAATCTCGACCGGGTAGCGCACAATCAGTTCCAAGCCTGCATCGGTAAATTGGAGGCGGGCTTCGGGGCGAGGCATTTCAATTTGAATGTCGACGCGGCGTTCGATCGTGGCATGCTGGCGTTCGATTTCGTCCTTGTACCTGGCGTACACCGAGTTGACGGCGGTCACCAACTTTTGCTGGGCGGCCTGATGGTTCCCGTTTGGCGCGATGATCAGCGCAACCTCGTGCCAGGCGTATTCGGTCCCAGGAATCTGTTTGAACAGCGGTGTTCCCGTCTGGAAGAGGACCGAATTGGAGAACACCACGATTCGGCCGGTCGGATAGAAATCCATGCCGGTGCCCGCGAGTTCCATGATGTAAAGACGGACAAGCCCGATATCGACGACATCGCCGGTGATACCGGCGACGCTGATGCGGTCGCCGACGCGGATGCCGTATCTTCCGATGATGAAGAAATAGGCGGCCACCGAGAGCAGAACGGCTTGCAATCCGACTGCAATGCCTGCCGTGATGAATCCGGCAAAGGTGGCGAGCGAGCTGAATTGGCTGACGAACCCGATCGTCAGAATGACAGCGACGAGAAATCCGATGACGACGCGCCGCAGGACGAGGAACTGACGCCGGCGGCGGGGATCGCCGACATAGCGGAAGGTGATCCGCCTCCAGATCTCAGAAAGAATGAAAACCGCCGCCAGTGCGAGGAGAATTCCACCAACGCGGACCAGGACCGAGCGGAGGACATACGTCGATTCACGCGAGATCGAACTCCGCCACTCGTCGAGATTGGTTTTCGCATCGCTGAGAACGATCACTTCCTGGCTCAGCGGCAGGAGCGCGCTGGAGAGCTGTTTAAATCGGTCCGTCAAATCCTGGAAGGTTTTGCGTTGAATCTCGAGTTGCTGCGGATCAGTCGCCCCCGGTTGATTTGCGAGCTGCTCGCTCTGCGTCATCGTGTTGCGAAGTGCGTCGCGCAAGGGGCTGCGGAGCTGATTGACGACGTTGACGGTGTAATCCGTTTGCTTGATGACATTCTCGATCTGGTGAATGGCGCTCATGTAGTCATAGAGCGTCATGGCCTCGCCGATCAGACCGCCGGAGTTGGCCAGCGAAGGCTTGGTGGCCGGCTTGGTGGTTGCCGCCGCTGGAGTATTTACATGTCCCAGAACTTCAGGGATGGATTGCGCGAGGCGATTGATATCTGCTTCGAAACCGTGCCCGTTTTCGCCGGTCGTCTCGATGAAGGAAGACATCTTTTGAACGGCGTCGAGCAATGCCTTTTGCAAGCCGATTTCGCTTTCGAGCGCGTCGCGTTGCGAGATCAAGGCATCGCGCTTGTTTGCCCGAGTTTTCGGAAGCTGCTTATTGATGTCGTCAACTTGTGACTGCAATTGCTCTATTTTCGCGGAGGCCTGCGACTTCAATTGATCGAGACGCTGTTGCTGAGTATTGGCGGTGGACTGGTTGGGCGTGTTCTGCTGCTCAGTTGCGAGTATTGCGCTTTCGGCCTTCGCCGATTGAAACGCCAGCTGAACAACTTGAGAGGCCAGGGCCTTGGCATTGTCCTCATAGATGGCGTCGCTGGGCAAACCGACATCGCGAACCCCAGTGGCGCAGTGCCGGTACCAATTGATGACCTGGTTCAGATGATGGAGCGCGGCGTTGCCATCGAGCTGCAATCGAGGAAGAGAAGATTCAGGCGGCGAGTTCTTTGGTGGCGAAGAGGCCGGCGGTTTCTTCTGGACGGTAGTTTGGGAGAGTCCGAGAACGTTGATTAGCACGCAGAACAGAAGAATTGCGGAACGATACCGGCGAACCTTGCGCGAGCGGAGAAAGCGACACTTGGCTGAATTCATGCAGTTCGGTGATCTGGTGCTTTGACGCGGTTTTATGCCCCGTGAGTTGACTCGCTTATCAGCGTGAATCTACCGGGCTCGTTGCAGAGTGCTGTACCGCGATGAAGCTCGTTTGGAACATTATGATCTTCGATCGTGGTGCATGTCAGCGACCTATTCCATTCTGCCCGACGTCAACTTCATTGGCCCCGCTATTTTATTGACGTCGGGCATGCAGGTTGACGAAGGGAGTTTTTTTATTGGCAGCAGGAGAAAATCGATTGGGAAGAGCAGCAATTCGACATTGTTTCTGAGCGGTGTTCCGGTGGCAGGCGGGTATCAAGCCCCGGACGAAGTTTATCGACCGCAGCTCAGGGCAATGTCGTTAGCGCACGGCAGGAATCGGGTTACGCTGTTGTGAACGTCGGGCACCTTCCGGTCGTGATTTCCTATTATTATCAATGATTTAGGTGATCCCCCACCTTCGTGCCATATGTAGCACTGGGGGGCCATTTACCAATTTTGAGCTCAGGCATAGAGTTGTTTTCGAGCAGCACTTGGGGGAGGGCTGATCAACAGACGCTCCGTGACTCAAACTGAGTCTGGGGCGTTTTGTTTTGCGCGTAAGAATCCAGCCTGCCGGTTACGCGCGCACTTCCGTACCTCTTACTTCCTTCCGACCGAATGGCACGGACGAGCCATTCCCGATTTTTGAGTCGAGGACTAGAGTTGTTCTTGAGCAGCACTTGGGGGAGGGCTGATCAACAGGCGTCCCGAGACTCTTAGAGTCCGGGGCGTTTTGTTTTGCGCGCGAAAATCTGAATTCAGCGATTTCTTCGGTTCCCGCCTGATGTTTCACCAGATGGAAGGATCCAGCCCGCAACTCAACACGCGATGGTGGTAAATTGTGAACGCCCTCATTTGCTTGTGAGCAAGTCTCGAGGAGTTTGTGATGCCTACCCCCCTTGCCCGACGCGAGTTCCTCGCAGGAATGGCTGCCATGAGCGGCGCTGCCTTAACTTCGCGTTTCGTATCAGCGGCTGATTCTAAGGCGCAATTTCGCATCTCCGTCATCAACGATGAGATCTCCCAGGATTTTGGTCATGTCTGCGAAGTGGCGTCGCGTGAGTTCGGCATGGGATGGATCGAACTGCGCAGCATGTGGAAGAAGAACATCGTCAGCCTCGATGAGAAGGAAGTTGCCGAGGCGCAGCGGATTATCGCGAAATATCAGTTAAAAGTAACCGATATCGCGAGCCCGCTCTTCAAGGTGGATTGGCCGGGCGCTCCGAAATCGAAGTACAGCGAAGCTAAGAGCTTCGGCGCCGACTTCACGCTCAAGCAGCAGTATGACGTGCTCGAACGCGCCGCCGAAATGGCGAAGGCTTTTCATACCGATCGCGTTCGCTGCTTCGATTTCTGGCGATTGGAAGATCAGACCCCGTACCGGTCGGCAATCAACGACAAGTTGCGCGAGGCGGCGGGCAAGCTGGAGAAAAAGGGGCTGATTCTTGTTCTCGAAAATGAGCCGGCTTGCAATACCGCTACCGCCGCTGAGGCGGTCAAGGTGCTGGAGGCGGTGCCGTCGCGGGCATTCATGCTGAACTGGGATCCAGGCAATGCAGCGGCGAGCGGGGAAGTCGCTTATCCCGACGGCTACAATCTGCTTCCGAAGGACCGGATTGGACATTGCCACTGCAAGGATGTTGCGAAGCTAGGAAAAGATGATTGGGCGCCGATGGCCGGCGGCATCATAGATTGGGCTGGTCAGTTCAAAGCGCTGAAGCGCGATGGCTACCATTTCGCGGTAAGCCTTGAAACCCACTGGAACGGCGGAGGGTCTCCAGAAGAATCCACGCGCAAGAGCTGGGCGGGGATGAAGAAGCTGTTGCAAGAGGCGGGGGCAATCTAATCTCAGGAGAAATCAATGACGGATCACACCCGGCGGACATTTCTGAAGCAGGCGGCCATGGGAGCGGCCGTGCTTGCGTATCCATCTTCGAAGGTGCTTGGAGCGAATGACCGCATCCGCGTGGGCATGATCGGGGTGGGCGATCGCGGCAATGATTTGCTGGATCAGGTGGTCAAAGTTCCGAACGTGGAGCTGGTGGTCATGGCCGACGTTTACAGCCGACGGCGTGATCAGGCCAAGAACAAGGTTCCCTCGATCCAGACGGTTTCCGACTACCGTCGGCTGCTCGACATGAAGGATATCGATGGCGTTATTGTTGCAAGCCCGCTGCACATTCATGCGCGGCATTTTGTGGACACGCTGGCGGCAGGGAAGGACTTGTATTCCGAGAAGACGATGACGTGGTCGATTCCGGAGGCGGATAAATGCCTGGCCGCGGCAAAGGCATCCGACCGGGTTGTGCAGATTGGGTTGCAGCATGAGAGTGCGGGCTCGACGACCGATGCGCGGCAATGGATCAAAGACGGGTCCGTCGGCAAGGTCACGCAGGTTGAGTCGTGGATGGGACGAAACACTCCGCATGGCAAGGGGCAGTGGGTGCGACCAGTTCCCGCGGACTGCACTCCCGCAAATGTGGAGTGGAGCGCGTTCCTCAACGGGCGTCCAGACCGCGCTTTCGATGGATACAAGTTCATCAACTGGCGCCTGTTCTGGGAATTCTCGGGAGGCAACTGTGCTGAAAACATGGTGCACCAGATTGCTTGGATCATGAGCGTGCTGGATCTGCCGCTCCCGTCGGCAGCGAATATGTCGGGCGGAGTTTTCTCCGAGAAAGATGGACGCGAGGTGCCTGACACGATCGCGGTTACGCTGGATTTCCCGAAAGATATCGTGGTGACCTGGCAGTCGACGTTCAGCAACAAGCATTACGAGTTGGGCGATCACATTTTGGGCAGCGACGGCACGCTCGAACATCATTTCGAAGAGCCGCTGGAGTATTGGCCGGAGAAAGTGAACCGTCCAAATGGCGAGTCAAAGAAAGGGCAGAGCCCGAACCAGGATCACATGAAGAACTGGATCGATTGCATTCGCACGCGCGGCACGCCGAATGCTCCGGTCGATCTGGGATACCGGTCAGCGGTTGCAGTCCACATGGCAAACCTTTCCTACAAGAACAAGAAGCGGATTACGCTGGAGGAAGCCAAGGCCATTACTCCGGAGTACTGAAGGTGCGAAGGCCGGTTCGGCGCCGTGGATCGTTTAATCCCGGCGGGGATGCGTGAACAACACCAGGCCAAACCAGATTGCGAAGAAGGTGTAGATGCCGCATGGAAGCAGCGCGAATCTCGCTGTGATCGCGCCCGCGGCGACGGCTTTCCACCCGGCGAGCGAAACGATGCCGAAATGGAGGAAATTGCCGAGAGCCACCGGGCGGGCGTAGATGCCGCCGATCAGAATATTCCTGGCCATCCAATTCAGGATGGCGAAGCCGAGATAAAGGGCGCCCATCGCCTGGACCAACAGCACCGTGGACGAATCCGGTGCGGCCCCTAGGCGCGTGATGAGTTCTTGCGGCGCAAACGACGCGGCGAGGCCGGCGATCCCCATGCACAGGGCACTCAGACTCATCAAGACAGTAGTGCGCACTATGGCTCCTTGAACGAGAGTTTCGTAGCAGCCGTTATCAAGCTAGCAACTCCAGAGTTGTCTTCCAAGTCTTTCGTCAATCTGGTAGTGTTTTCAGTTCGCGGATACTGTGGCAGCGATCACAGATTCGCCGGCTGCCCCATGTAGGGATTTCGACCCGGAGCAGCGCTTGTTGATCCCGAGGCCGGGGAAGCGTTGTCGGCCACGGAAAGGACGAGAGCCGCGTGATCGTCGGAGTTCCGAAAGAAAGCTATCCCGGGGAACAGAGGGTCGCTCTCGTTCCCGCCGTCATTCCCAATCTCACTAAAGCAGGCTTTGAAGTAGTGGTCCAGGCAGGCGCCGGGGCGGAAGCTGGATATCTGGACGCCGCCTACGTGGACAAAGGGGCGAAGATCCTTCCGGACCGCGCCGCCGTATTCAGCGCTGCCGACATCATTGTTCAGGTTCTCTGCTACGGCTCGAACGACAAGAACGGCAAAGACGACGTGCCGCTTTACAAGCGGGGTCAAGCTCTGATCGGATTCCTGCGCCCGTTCGGTACCGCGGAAGTGGTCCAGCAGATTGCGGAGGCGGGGGTGAGTGCATTTTCCATCGAACTCATGCCCCGAATCACCCGCGCGCAAAGCATGGATGCGCTTTCATCCATGGCTACAGTGTCGGGCTACAAAGCTGTCCTACTGGCAGCCGGGACTTCGCCACGCATCTTCCCGATGATGACTACGGCCGCGGGTACGATCACACCTGCGAGAGTGTTCATTATTGGCGCAGGCGTCGCTGGTTTGCAGGCGATCTCGACAGCGCGGCGTCTCGGTGCGGTTGCATCCGCCTATGACATGCGTCCCGCCTCGAAGGAGCAAGTGCAAAGCCTTGGCGGACGGTTTGTTGAACTTCCGATTGAGGCGCAGAACGCGCAGGATGCCCGCGGCTATGGCACCGCCCAGGACGAAAGCTTCTATGCCCGCCAACGCGAGTTGTTGACCAAAGTGGTTGCAGAGAGCGACGTGGTGATCACGACGGCGGTGATTCCGGGAAAGAAAGCGCCTGTCTTGATTACGGCCGACATGGTGAAAGGAATGGCACCTGGATCGGTCATCGTGGATCTCGCCGCCGAGCGCGGTGGTAACTGCGAGCTGACGAAGATGGAACAAACCATCAGCGTCAACGGAGTCACGATCATCGGCACGATTAACGTGGCGAGCACAGTGCCCTATCATGCCAGCCAAATGTACGCCCGCAACCTCATGACCTATCTGACGTATATGGGCAAAGAGGGCAAGCTTCAGATGAATATGCAGGACGAGATCACGCGCGAAACGCTCGTCACCCATGGCGGCGAGATCGTGAATACGCGGGTGCGGGAATTTCTCAAACTGCCGGCCCTCGCGACCAAGACCTAGTGATTGGAGTGAGTAGCTGTCCGTTACGAGGCTCAGTAGCGGGATTCAAGAAACGAGTGCAGAGGACATCATGCCAGCAGATTTTATTTCCAATCTATACGTTTTCATCCTCGCCGGATTTGTCGGGTTCGAGGTGATCAAGCGAGTCTCACCCTTGTTGCACACGCCCCTGATGTCACTGACGAACGCGCTTGATGCGATCGTTGTGGTGGCGGCCATCATCATTGCCGGGCGGCACGAGACACGTCTCACTACGATCCTGGGCGCGATCGCGGTTGCGGCCTCGTTCAGCAACATGGTGGGCGGCTTTGTGATCACCGATCGGATGCTACGCATGTTCAAATCCGGCAGGTCGAAACAATCATGAGCGCGGACGCCCTGCAGCAATATCTCGACTTCGCCTATATCGTCGCGGTCGTTCTTTTCATCCTTTCTCTACGATTTCTGAGTTCTCCGACTACGGCGCGGATGGGAGTTCTTGCGGGAGAGATTGGGGCCGCGCTGGCCGTCATTGCCACGCTTTTTAATCCAGAGGTGACGGCGTACCGCTGGATTCTGATCCCACTGATCATTGGGGCCGGAGTTGGTATTCCGCTAGGCCTGGTTCACATGACCGCGGTGCCACAACGAACCGCGCTGAGCCATGCGTTCGGGGCGCTGTCGGCGGCGATGATTGGCATCGCCGAATATTACGTGGGCACCGAACCGGTCACCCGCTTTCAGATGGGCGAGATCGCGCTCGAAGTCATTATCGGATCGCTCACTTTTACCGGTAGTTTGATCGCTGCAGGAAAGCTGCAGGAAATCCTGCCGGGGCGTCCGATTGTCTACCGCGGGCAGAATATCGTGAGCCTCTCCGTGCTGGGAGGGGCGCTGGCCCTGGCGGTCGCACTGGTGGTAAATCCCGGGCACGCACTGCTGTTTCCGCTGATGGTCATTGTCGCGTTGATATTTGGAATTCTCCTGGTCACGCCGATCGGTGGGGCCGATATGCCGACGGTCATCTCACTGCTAAATTCCTACGCGGGGTTCTCGGCGGCATTGCTGGGATTCGTGCTGAATAGCAAAGTGCTGGTGGTGGCCGGAGCGCTCGACGGCTCGTCCGGCTTCATCCTGTCGGTGATCATGTGCAAGGCCATGAACCGGTCGTTCACGAACGTGATGTTCGGGGCGTTCGGCCAGGTGCAAGCGTCTGCCACTGCAGTGAAGGAAGAGCGAGTCGTGCGCAGCGCCAACGCGGAGGAAGCGGCTTCGATTTTGGCGGCTGCGAACAAGGTGGTGATCGTTCCCGGATACGGCATGGCGGTCGCACAGGCGCAGCACAAAGTTCGAGAGCTCTATGACGTGCTCACGAAGAAGGGAATCGACGTCCGCTTCGCGATTCATCCGGTCGCCGGACGCATGCCGGGGCACATGAATGTGCTGCTAGCTGAGGCGGATATCCCCTACGATCGCCTGATCGAAATGGACGAAATCAATGGCGACTTTCCGCAGACCGATGTGGCCCTGATCATTGGTGCGAACGACGTGACGAACCCAGCGGCTCGCACCGATCAGTCGAGTCCTATCTTTGGCATGCCGATTCTCGACGTCGACAAGGCGCACACGGTGATGGTCATCAAGCGCAGCATGAGTCCGGGCTTCGCCGGCATCGACAACCCGCTCTACTATCTCGATCAGACGTTGATGCTCTTCGGGGACGCGAAGCAGTTTGTGAGCGGAATCGTGAAAGAACTCGGCGGACACTGAGACGCACGGTTGGAGTCTGATGAACGGGCGCGTAAAATTGGAGTGCGGAGAATCAATTGGACTCGAATATTGCAATCATTCGTGATTCCGACGTGTTAGGGGGCACACCGGTCTTTATGGGGACCCGTGTTCCCTTTCAGGCGCTTCTCGATTACATCGAAGGTGGCCAGACGTTGAACGAGTTCCTTGACGATTTTCCTTCCGTTACTCGCGAAGCTGCCATACAAGCTTTGGGGCAGGCCAAGTCAATCCTGGTAAATCAGTTGAGATGAAGATCTTGCTTGACGAATGCATTCCGCGAAAATTCAAGAACAGCTTTTCCGGTCATGATTGTCGAACCGTTGCAGAAGAGGGGCTTTCCGGTCAGAAGAATGGGGAGCATTTGCGACGCGCCGAAACAGCGGGATTCGAGGTTTTCGTCACGCTCGACCGTGGTATGGAATACGAACAGAATCTTCGGACACTAAAGATTACGATTATTTTCTTACGCTCTATTTCCAATCGTCTTCAGGATTTTCTGCCCAATATTCCGGAAATCGAGGCGGCGTTGGAATCGCGGCCGAAAGGCGGCATTCTGAAAGTAGGTTGAATACATGCGCCATCCCTCGGGCGACAACCTCTCTCAAATCATTCATCGCCTTACTAGCACAAGGCTGCCGCCGCGACCCAGAAACACGTAATCCTTTATACAAGGGCCCCAATGTGGCGATTTCTTCGCTTTTGTAAATTACTAAAACGTTTTAACATCATTCGTTCCAATCAGAATAACCTTCAGGTGGAGATATGCGTCCTTTTGGATTGGCAATAATCTTGTGTGCGCTCTCTGCGTCCGCTTCCTCCCAAACTCAACCACAGCTCAACCTCATGCCGATGCCGACGAGTGTCCAGCAGGGAAGCGGCCAGTTGGCGATTACGCAGTCATTCTCTGTCGTTGTGACAGGGATCCATGATCCTGCCCTTGATTCAGGTGTGCAAAGGTTCACAAAACAACTTTCGCTTCAGACCGGAATTTCGTTCCGCGCGAAAGAGGGTGGCACGCCTACGCTCACGGTTCATGCAGATAAGGCAATGGAACCGGTATTGAAGCTTGGAGAAGATGAGTCTTACCAATTAACCGTCACCGACTCAGGGGCGCAGCTCACTGCACCCACTACACTCGGAGCGCTCCATGGGCTGCAAACGTTTCTGCAGTTGGTCGCGATCGGGCCGAACGGCTTTGCAGCACCCGCAGTCACGGTGAAAGATCAACCGCGCTTCCCGTGGCGCGGCTTGATGATTGACGTCAGCCGGCACTTCATTCCGCTGGAGGTGCTCAAGCGGAACCTCGACGGAATGGCCGCGGTGAAGATGAATGTTTTCCATTGGCATTTGTCGGATGACCAGGGATTCCGCGCGGAAAGCAAGGTTTTTCCCAAACTCACGGGAATGGGGTCTGAGGGCAAGTTCTACACGCAGGAACAAATCCGCGACCTGATCGAGTATGCGCATGACCGCGGCATTCGCGTCATCCCTGAATTCGACACGCCCGGTCACAGCCGTTCGTGGTTCCTTGGGTATCCAGAATTGGCGAGCAATCCGGGGCCGTTCACGCTGGAGAACGAGGGCGGCACATCGTCGGTCACTGATCCGACGCGCGAAGAAACTTACAAGTTTATGGACAAGTTCGTCGAGGAAATGGGAAAGCTGTTTCCCGACCAGTACTTTCATATTGGCGGCGACGAGGTCGATGGGAAGTATTGGGATTCCAATCCGAAGATCCAGGAATTCAAACAGAAGCACGGGATGAAGACGAACGCGGATCTGCAGGCGTATTACAACGAGCACCTGGAGAAGATCCTCGCCAAGCACCACAAAATCATGGTGGGCTGGGACGAGATTTTGCGTCCCGATCTGCCGAAGACCATAGTTGTCCAGTCCTGGCGCGGACAACAGTCGCTAGCGGTTGCAGCGCAGGAAGGCTATCGCGGGCTGCTGTCTTACGGGTACTACCTCGATCTGATGTGGCCGACGGCGAAACATTATGCCGTCGAGCCGTTGAGCGGCGCGGCCGCGAATCTGACTCCCGAACAGAAGTCCCTGATTCTCGGTGGAGAGTCCTGCCAGTGGGCGGAGTGGGTTACACCCGAAAACATCGACTCGCATATCTGGCCGCGCAACGCGGCCATTGCGGAACGGCTGTGGTCACCCCAAGACGATACCGATGTGAATTCGATGTACGCGCGTCTGCACGCGGTCAGCCTCGAACTCGACGCGCTAGGGCTGACGCACAATACTGCCCGCGAGGAAATGCTGCATCGAATGGTGGGATCCGCCGACGTGACGCCCTTGCGCGTGCTCGCCGATGTGGTCGAGCCGGTGAAGGATTACAACCGGTGGGATGAAGCCAAAGGTCCGATTGATTTCCATTCTCCGTTAACGCGCCTTATCGATGCGGCCTATCCCGAGAGCGACACTGCGCGTCAGTTTGCAAGCCTGGTTCAGCAATACATCCAGAGCGGGTACAAGGATCAGGCCGCTGCAGGCCAGATTCGTAGCTGGCTCACGACGTGGCGCTATAACGACGAGAAACTGCGCCCAGTCCTTGAGCATTCTTCTTTGCTGGAGGAGGACGCCCCAATCTCACAGAACCTGGCGATGTTGGGTGCTGCCGGCTTGCAAGCTCTCGGTTATCTAGAAAAGGGTGAGCCCGAGCCGGAACTCTGGAAGAGCCAGCAGATGGCTGTGATTGATCAAGCCAAGAAGCCGATTGCGGGATTGCTGCTCCAGGTTGCAGATCCGGTAGGTCAACTCGTACAAGCGGCGCCAACCCCCGCCAAGTAACTGAGAAGCCTCAGGTTGATATCATGATATCAATCCACTTACGAATGTGATATCATGATATCAGCCGAGGTGAAATGTGGCTCAGCTTGTAGTCCGGAACCTTGAGCAGACGGTTAAGACACGTCTGCAACGCCGCGCCAAGCGGAACGGCCGGAGCATGGAAGAAGAGGTTCGTGAGATTCTGCGCAATGCGGTGAACGACCCTAGGGCCTCGCCGGGCGGATTGGGCACACGGATCGCAGCCTTGTTCAAGGGGAAGGGGCTGGATTTTGATATTCCGGAGCTCCGTGGATATCCCGTGAAGCCCGCCACATTCGATGACGAGCAATGATCATTCTCGACACAAATGTGGTTTCCGCTCTAATGCGAGATTTTCCCGATGCCAAAGTAGCGCAATGGCTTGATACGCAGCCTGAGGACTCAATCTGGACTAGCTCGGTCACGGTTTTCGAAATTCAGTCGGGACTCCAAGTCATGCCCTTGGGGAAGAGACGAGCAGGTTTAGCCGACGAGTTCGAACGGCTTCTAGAGGAAATCGAACATCGGGTCGCTACCTTCGACGAAGAGGCAGCTCGGCTAGCGGCGGATCTGGCATCGCGGAGGCAGAAAAACGGCCGCGTCGGAGAACTTCGCGACACTATGATCGCGGGCACTGTACTGGCTCACCACGCCAGTCTGGCCACGCGCAACGTGGCCCATTTCGACGATATTCACGCGACTGTCATCAACCCTTGGACATCTAAATAAGCGGGTCACCGTGATATCCTAATAGCATCCAGCGGCACCGTCTTTGGCGGATTCCCCCGCATTTCCTGAAGCAATTCAGAAGAAAGAACGAAGAGAAGCCACAACCATGCTTTCAGTTACTAACGTGTCGATGCGCTACGGCGCCAAGGTTTTGTTCGAGGACGTCTCCACCGCTTTTTCGCCCGGCAAGCGCTATGGCCTGACCGGGCCCAACGGGGCTGGCAAGTCCACATTCATGAAGTTGCTGAGCGGGGAGATGGAGCCGCAGAAGGGCACCGTTGTCCGCCCGCGAAAGCTCGGCGTCTTGAGCCAAGACCAGTTTGCGTTTGACGCCTACACGGTCATCGACACGGTGATCATGGGCAACAAGCGGCTCTGGGCGGCGATGCAGGAGCGCGACGCAATCTACGCGAAGTCCGACATGACCGACGAAGACGGCATGAAACTTGGCGAACTCGAAGGCATTGTCGGCGAAGAAGACGGCTACTCCGCCGAGAGCGACGCCGCGATTTTGCTTCAAGGACTCGATATTCCGGAAGAACTTCATAGCCGCAAGATGGGCGAATTGCAGGGAGGGCAGAAGGTGCGGATTCTGCTTGCGCAGGCTCTCTTTGGACATCCGCAAGCCCTGCTTCTTGACGAGCCGACAAACAACCTAGACCTTGACTCAATTCACTGGCTCCAGGGATTTCTGAATGTGTATGACGGCGTGCTGATCACCATTTCGCACGACCGCCATTTTTTGAACAGCATCTGCACTCATATCGCTGACATCGATTACGAAACCATCATCACGTACACCGGAACCTACGACGACATGGTGGTGGCGAAGACGCAGGTGCGGTCGCAGATTGAATCCCAGAACGCGCAACGGGAGAAGAAGATTGCCCAGTTGAATGAGTTCATTGCGCGGTTTGCTGCCGGAACGCGTTCCAGCCAGGTGCAATCGCGGCGCAAGGAAGTGGAGCGCCTGCAGGTGACGGAACTCGCGAAGTCGAATATTCAGCGTCCTTTTATCAAGTTCGAGCAGAAGCGGCCTTCGGGCAAGCACATTCTGGAGATCGAGCATCTCGAGAAGTCGTACGGCGACAATCACGTCATCCGGAACTTCACTGCGAGCGTCGGACGCGGCGAGAAGATCGCGCTGATGGGAAGAAACGGAGCTGGCAAGACGACATTGGTTAATGCGCTGCTCGCGAACTCGCCGACTACTCCGGAATCAGAACTGCGCAAGACTAGCGGCTACGAAGGAGCGTTCGTCGATTCCGGGAATGTTGCATGGGGGCACGAAGCCTCGATCGGCTATTTTGCCCAGGATCACCGGACCCTGATCGAAACCGGAACGACCGCGATCGAATGGCTGCATCAATGGGATCCTGCCGCAGTTAACGAGGAACTGCGGGGGGTTCTGGGACAGATGCTTTTCGCGCGCGACGAAGCGACCAAATCCACGACGGTGCTCTCCGGTGGCGAGGCGGCCCGGCTGCTGTTCTGCAAGCTGATGCTGCAGAAGCCGAACGTGCTGGTATTGGACGAGCCTACGAATCACCTGGATCTCGAGTCGATTAATGCGCTCAACATCGCCCTCCAGCGCTACCAAGGGACGGTGCTGCTGGTGACGCATGATCACGATCTGATCGATGAAGTCGCGACGCGGATCTGGCATTTTGAGAGCGACCACAAGATCACGGACTTCAAAGGTAGCTACGAAGAGTATCAAGCGGCGGTTGTGGCGGTCTGACATCGTCCACCAATAGCTGAAAATCGCGAATAGCCAACCAATGGGGGCTGGCCATTTCCGTTGCACCATTTCCGCTGCATGTGAATAAACCAGGTTCTCCACAGGGTTTCACAGCGTTCCTAGTTGCGTTGGAAGCGCGAGTTGACGATAATGAGCCGGAACGGTTTTGTGGCCAAACCCACGCCCGTTGCGGTATTCGTTCCGTGTACAGCCGAACCGATCTACTCAGGATTTTGCACATCACCCCGCGCCAGTTGGCCAACTGGGAGCGGGCGGGATTGATTGCGTCTACTCAGACCTATACCTTCTCTGACCTGCTGGAAATCAAGAAAGTCCGCGATCTTTGCGCGATGAGCGTGCGTCCGAACGTGATCCGTCAGTCTCTGGATGCAATGAGGAAGCAGGCTTCGGGCGTCGAAAAACCGCTGCTCGAAGCGGGAACGTGGTCGACTTCCAAACATCGCGTAGCGTTTCGCCACCAAGGCAAATTGCTGGAGCCGATCGCGGGACAATTCCTGATGGACTTTTCCGAGCGCGAAAAAGTAGTGACGAGCACGCCCGTACCCCGCTCCGAACCAACGCCCAACGAGAATGAATTGGCTGCATGGTTTGCGCGCGGCATCCAGTTGGAAGAAGATCCGAATACGCAAGGAGAGGCCATCGCTGCGTACCAGCGGGTTCTGGAACTGGCGCCCAAGCACTCCGCCGCCCACATCAATCTGGGTACGCTGTATTACAACCGTCAGGAATTCGGGCTGGCTGAACGCCATTACAGGCAGGCTATTGATGCTGATCCACGCTACGCACTCGCCTATTTTGACTTGGGAAACGTATTAGACGAAACCGGGCGCGTGCAAGAAGCAGTGGCGACCTACAAGACCGCTTTGCAACTGGCACCGACCTACGCGGACGCGCACTACAACCTGGCGCTTGCATACGAAAAAATTCGCGAGCCGCGGAAAGCTCTAAAGCATTGGCAGGCTTACGTAAAGCTCGATACCGCCGGGCCCTGGTCGCTTCACGCTCGGAGCCAAATCAAGCGGATCCTGCAAGCCGACGGACTGAAGCTCGTCTACAAGCGCGGCCAATAATCGATCATTTCTGACATCTGGGACAGTAGTGACTGCTGCGTCCAGCAATCACGACTCGCTTGATTGGAGTTTTGCAGACGAGGCATGACTGGCCTTCGCGGCCGTAGACGCGATGACGAAGCTGGAAGAATCCCTCCTCGCCATCAGCGTCCACATAGTCCGAGATCGAGGATCCACCGAGCTTGATCGCTTCTTTTAATACCTCTTTGACTGCAACGAACAACTTTTCCAGTTGTTCCCGAGTCACCGACGCGGCCTGCCGCCGAGGCCGAATACCTGCGCGAAACAGGGCCTCATCGGCGTAGATATTCCCAACGCCTCGGAGCAACTTCTGATTCAGCAACGCACTCTTGATTGGAGTTTTCCGGCCGCGGAACAGCGGAATGAAGCTCTCGAGATCGATCTCAAGAGGTTCGGTCCCCACAGTCGCGAACTCGCCGGACGCTGCCACACTCAAGCGTCCAAACCGCCGCGGATCAACGAACCGGAGCTCGCGGTGCGATTCTAACTTTAGAATCGCGTGCGTGTGCTTCGCAATTTCGGCGTCCGGTTCACAAACCTGCAACCGGCCCGTCATTCCGAGGTGAACGATGAACTGAGCCTTGCTGTTTGCTACAGGTGTGGGTCGCGTCGCGCGCGTCTGAACTGGCTGGGACGCTGTTTTGCGATCACGATCTGTCCGAATTGATTTTTTTCCGTTACCTCGAGCTGGCTCTCGCTCCAGATCGAAAACAATGTGCTTACCCATCCGATGCACCCGGGCAATCCGGCTATGTTCCACAACATCAGCGATCTCGTGGGCTGGAGACTTCAGCGGTTCTTTCTTCTGCCCCAGCCACACGGATTCGATCGCGTCGCCGGTGACGCGTTTGGCCAGTCCTCGCGCAATCGTCTCTACTTCAGGAAGTTCAGGCATGTGCGAATGATGATCTCTTACAGGTTGTCATTCCGACCGTAGCGGAAGGGCTGATTTCACGGCCGGAAGCCTACTTTTTCAGGAACGTCCCTTGCCGCAATTCCTGGAACGCCTCCTGCAACTGCTCTTGGGTATTCATCACGATGGGGCCATACCAGGCGACCGGTTCTTCAAGCGGCTTGCCCGAAACGAGCAAGAATCGGATTCCATCCTCGCCGGCCTGCACGGCGACTTCGTCTCCTCGATCGAAAACCACGAGCGATCGATTTTCAGCGTCCGCAGGAGGTTGGGTATCGGCCCATCCCACACTCTCTGTCGGTACCGCCAGCGGCCCGGAGGCATTGCAGAACTTCCCGTCGCCGGAGAATACGTAAGCGAATGCGTGGCGCGTAGTCTCAATCGGCAACGTCTTCCGCTTGCCAGGGGGCACCGACACATCCAGATAAATCGGATCGGCGGCTATACCCTCCACGGGACCTCTCTTGCCCCAGAAATTTCCGCAGACGACCCGGACATGCGTGCCATCGTCGTCGGTGACCTCGGGAATTTCTCCGGTCTTCACTTCCTGGTAACGCGGCTGGGTCATCTTCAGCGCTGACGGCAAATTTGCCCACAGCTGAAAGCCGTGCATCCGGCCGGTCGTGTCGCCTTTAGGCATCTCTTGATGGATTATGCCGCTGCCGGC
>JASLEQ010000155.1 GCA_030151135.1 Candidatus Sulfotelmatobacter sp.
GCGGCTGGGTGAGGATGTACCCCAAATGTGGTAAAGACACGACCCCAAGTACTTGGTAAAAAGTTACTAACCCTCTCGTCACCAGTTTTCCAAGGATCAGTACTGCTGGATGGGTTACACATAAAGCCGGGCGATTTGAAGCTCTCTATTTGCGACGCCTATTGTTCGATTACAAGAAAATGTTTTCTGCGCCGAGTAGAGCCTCCTCATGAGCGATATAGATTGAGGCCTGACCGATCCGCTGACTCCTTGAAGACCTATGACACGCTGTGTCCCCAGATCCAAAAAAATTGAGTTCCCCGCTGAAGAAACCTGCGGCCTTCGAAGTGGTGTTATCCGGCGCCGTGGTTCCATCTGTGACGGGCATTGACTCAGAAGATGAGTGAGCATGATCAGGAGTGAAGACAAGCCCCGCGCAACGACCCGGATTTTTCGAGTGGTTGTGCTCTGCCTGACCGGATTTCTGTTTGTCCAACTGGCGAGCCTCTATCTCAGTTGGCAGGAGCAGGCGGTTCTCGGAGCCGTTACCATTCTGGTGGGTTTGACAGCCAACCGGCTGTCTAAGTCTCGGATCATCACGCTGGCGCTGATGATCGTCTCGATGACAGCGACCTTCCGTTATGGATGGCGGCGCGTTCACTTGCTGGTGGACTATTTTGCGGACGAGTCGAATCAACATATCACGTTCGACGCCGCGTTCCTTCTGCTGCTCATCTCGGCCGAGGCCTATACGATCCTGATCATGCTGCTGGGCTATATGCAGACGGCATGGCCTCTGCACCGCAAGCCCATCCCGCTGCCTGCCGATGACTCGGAATGGCCGCATGTGGATCTGCTGATTCCCACATACAACGAGCCGCTGTCGCTGGTACGTTATACCGCGCTGGCGGCGCTGAATATCGACTATCCGCCGGACAAGTTACATGTGTATATCCTGGACGATGGCACGCGGGAGGAGTTCAGCGAATTTGCCGCCGAGGCCGGAGTGGGCTATGTGATTCGTGAAAAGCACAACCATGCCCAGGCGGGAAACATCAATCATGCGCTGACCACGATGAACTCGCCCTATGTGGCGATCTTCGATTGCGATCACGTGCCGACGCGCAGCTTTCTGCAAATGACGGTGGGGTGGATGCTGGCGGATTCGCGCCTGGGCATGCTGCAGACGCCGCACCACTTCTATTCTCCGGATCCCTTTGAACGCAACCTGCTCCAGTACAAAACCATTCCCAACGAAGCCGAGCTGTTTTACGGAATCGTCCAGGATGGCAATGATTTTTGGAATGCGACCTTCTTCTGCGGTTCCTGCGCGCTGATTCGGCGCTCGGCGCTCAATGAAGTGGGAGGGATCGCGACCGAGACAGTCACCGAGGACGCTCATACTTCGCTGCGCATGCAGCGGCGCGGATACAACACCGCCTATATCAATATTCCGCAAGCCGCAGGGTTGGCTACCGAGAGCCTGGCCGCGCACGTGGGGCAGCGCATTCGCTGGGCGCGCGGCATGATCCAGATCCTGCGCACGGATAATCCGCTGTTTGGTCCCGGTTTGAAGTTCACGCAGCGGCTGTGCTACTTCAACGCGATGATGCACTTTATGTATTCCGTGCCGCGGCTGGTGTTTCTGGGGGCTCCACTCGTTTATCTTCTTCTGGGTCGAACGATCATTCCGGGCTACTGGGTTGCGATTCTCGCGTATTCGATCCCTCACCTGATTCTTTCCAGTTTGACCAATTCGCGCGTCCAGGGCAGGCATCGGCACTCTTTCTGGAACGAGATTTACGAGGCGGTTCTGGCGCCGTATATCCTCTTTCCCACTTTGCTGGCGATGATCAATCCCAAGCTGGGCAAGTTCAACGTGACGAGCAAAGGCAACACCCAGGGACAGACCCAATTCGATCGCAAGATTGCCACGCCCACGCGATGGATGTTGATCCTGAACTTCATCGGCTTGCTTGCGGTGCCGTATCGCCTGTTCGTTACGGACCCTCAGCACCCCGGGGCCGTGATCATGAACATGGTCTGGGTCGTCTTCAATATTGTCATTCTCGGCGTGGCGGCCGCGGTTGCTCATGAACAGAAGCAGAGGCGCACATCGGTTCGTATTGAAGCCAAGATTCCGGTGCATCTGACAATGGGCGGAGGCAGATACATCCATGCGGTCTCCATCGACATGTCGGTTGGCGGCGCGGCGATCAAGATACCTCAGGATGCGCACTTCGCTCCGGGAGACATGCTGGAAGTAGCGTTTCCATCGACAACCGGAAACGGGGAAGTTCGGGCGCAGGTGATCAATGTTGTCGGGGATACACTGCGCATCGGGTTTCTGCTGGACACGGTTGCCGAGCAGGAAATACTCACACGGGCGCTGTACTCTCGCGCCGATGCATGGCTTGGGTCAGCGAAGTTGAAGGAAGTGGACCGGCCGCTGGTCAGTCTTGGCCGGGTGATCGTGCTTTCCACGCACGGAATTTACCAGGTAGCTCGAAGCATCTTCCCCGAACGGAAGCCGGCCAAGCAACCGGCACGTATCAAGGCAGCCACAACGATGCTGGCGCTGGCTGTTCTGGGATTGTGCGGCCGCGGGTTCGCGGAGAGATTGGGTGAGCAGGCGCCCATTTCCAGCGCAGAAGCACAGATCCAGAGGGCGCCGGGACAGGATCTAGCACCATCGACGATCGCCCCCTCGAGCGCGGAAGCTGGGGACGCAGGCGGGGACAACGTTCAGACCCTCAGCCTGCAGGAGATGGGCATGAAGAGCGCGATAGAAATGCGCGGCCCGCACTCCTTCTCGGCTGTGCATTTCACCATTTCGCATCAGCTTGTCCCTCGGGAAGGCACCCTCGATCTGAACTACAGCCTGGACGCCGGTCTCGATCCGCAATCGTCGTCGCTGCAGATCAGT
>JASLEQ010000561.1 GCA_030151135.1 Candidatus Sulfotelmatobacter sp.
TCGGGAACGTCGCGCGGGTCAAAGAGGAGACCGGGGAAGTGTGGAGCATCGTGTGGCTTGAGCAACTGCTTCAGGACGTCCGCTTCGGCGTTCTTACATTGTTATGGAGTCCGGGCCTTACCTTCGCCGCCGTCATGGCGATCGCGCTGGGCGTCGGAATCAACGTCGGGATTTTCTCGGTCTTGAACGGCCTGGCGCTGCGGTTGCTGCCTGTTCCGCGCGCGCAAAAGTTATTGAGCGTAAACCAGATCATCTATTTTCAGGGACGCGGGGACCGACATATTCGCAACGGCCCCAACTGGTTCTCCTACTCTGAATATCAGGATTATCGCGATCATAATCATGTCCTCACCGGGCTGGTGGCCTATGAACCTTACATTGAGGCAAACCTTCGCGGTACCGACGTGCGGCAGCTCCTGGGGACCGCCGCCTCCTGCAACTACTTCGACGTTTTGATCGAACATCCTTCGCAAGGACGAGGCTTTGTCGATTCGGATTGTGCGAGTCGCGGGGCGAACGCGGTTGTGGTCGTGAGCAACGATCTTTGACGAGGTAAATTTGGGTCGGATCCTTCGCTGGTTGGCAAAAAGATCGTTCTCAACCAGACCGCCCTTACCGTCATTGGCATAGCGCGTCCTGGATTCACCGGCACCGAGCCGATTCCGAGCGCCTTCTGGGCGCCGCTCACGATGCAACGGGCTCTGGAGCCCGGGATCGACCGGCTTTCGAACCACAATATGAGCTGGCTGGCTTTGCTTGGACGAACACGGCCTGGCGTCACGGTCGAGGAGGTGCGAGCTGATCTCGGCGTGATTGCCGGACGCATTGACAAGCGCCACCCGGGGCCGCGACGCATCACTTCGCTTGTGATCCAAGCTGCTACGTTCTTCTCGAGCCCCGAGGAGCGCGGCTACTGATTCCCGTCGCCTCCGTGGTTCTCGCGGCTTTCGTTCTGGTTCTCTTAATTGCCTGTGCGAACGTGGCCACTCTTCTGCTTGCGCGCGCATAAGTCCGGCACAGAGAAATCGCGCTTCGGCTCTCGATGGGCGCGGGGCAGGACGCCTGGTGCGACAGTTGCTGATCGAGAGTTTTTTGCTCTCCCTTGCCGGCGCCGCGCTTGGATCTCTCATCGCGTTCTGGTCCTTCAGCCAGATCACGCAGCTCGTGACTTCTCACTTGCCGCATGATTTCCTCCCTTGGCCATAAATGGTGCGCCTAATCTCCACGTGCTCGCGTACGCACTTCTTCTTTCCCTTGTCACGGGAATTGCATTCGGCCTCGTTCCCGCATTGCGAACCTCACGGCTCGACCTGAACAGCGCCATGAAGGGAGACAGCACGCAGTTCGGTACAGCCAAAAGAGTGGGCGCTTTTTGCTCAACACCTTAGTTGGTTCTCAAGTAGCAGTGTGCATGGTGTTGTTGCTTGCTGCCGGATTGTTGCTGCGCGGGCTTTACAGCGCCCAGACGATTGACCCGGGCTTCGAAATGAAGGGCGTGGCAACGATTTTTATGGATTTAGGAACACAGGGATACGATCCATCGCGCGCCACGTCATTTATGCAGCGCTTTCGGGATCGGATCCAGAGTCTGCCCGGAGTCGTCGAAGTGGCGCAGGCGGAGTGTGCGCCGTTCAGTCACGACTTTAGCGGTTCGGAATTAGCGATTCCAGGTCGCGCCGACACGGCTGGCGTCGAATATAACCTCAACCGGAAGAAATGTTCGGCTCTGGGCGAAATTTACATTTTGATTCGCGGATTGATTAGTCGTTTCGGCGATCAATACGGGCATACTAGACCAATTGTTGTCTTCTCTAGTATTGAATGGACGTGAAGCAGGCAAGGGCGAAAGTTGCTCAAGTGGTATGCGAAAGGCCCGCTCATCGCCATTTCCTGCATTGGGACATTTGTATGGCAGATAATTTTGTTCGATCCATGAATCGAAGACCCGTGCCGCCAAGGGCCTTGTGCCGTAGCCAGAGCCTCTGGAAAATGCGTCAAACTTATTTGGACCGAACTTCAATCGCCCCGCTAAGTATCGATATGCTTCATCGTCAGCCGAAAGGTCGATTACGGGTAGGTGCCCCGGCGGCCTAGATTCGCTTTGTACTCGCACCGATGCAGGAGAGTTTCTCAGGGTCCCCGACCTAAAGCTGAGCCTGCACATCATCCAAGGGGCGTCGACGCCTAACGAAGCCGAATTGGATATTGCTATTCTACAAGGACCACTGGATGACTCGGTGACGCGGGTCATGCCATTGCCTAAGGTACAAACTGGATTATATGCCGGAGCAGGATATGTTGCGGAACATGGCGTACCACTAGCGCCGGCCGCTTTATGCAATCACCGCTGTTTCACCACCAATTGCGGAGTACATGGACAACCTGCCGATTTTGTAAAAGTCTTCGTTGCAGAAAGATTCGCTCGTGGAGACGATTCGTGTCGAGTCCCATCTCAGCCTTGCGGACCCCTCATTAGATCTACAGTTGACTCTTGCCGATGCTGTTATCGCTCAGCTATCGCAAGTGATTGCTCAGGCAGCCGCTTCCAAGTGCTACCAGCCCAGAGAGGCACAGTCTTAACAGTCTACCCGCGGAGCGATCTCGACCTAATTTTTTCCCTGCGATTTGAACGCACCGTCGGAGCCTTGGACTAGGCGGAAATGCGCATGCTGACACATTGACGCGCGGACAGACACGAGCGTCATCTCAAGCTCTTTCAAAATCAGGACCAGCTTACCGCGTTTCCGGTCGGCTGCGCAGTATCACCAAATGTGACGAAGAATCCATTTTCACGTGCTAACAACAACCCTCAGAACCTGTTCAATATACTTCGGAACCGCCTCGCAACAGACTCCGCCTGCTTTTACTGTGTAATCCCGACGAGCGGGACGTTCTATCACTTCTTTCTTGACGACAACTGAAGCGGAGCATAGTGTTGCAGACGCGATTCAGGACGAGTATGCCACAAATAATCTTTTGCTCATCGGTATGTGCCGCTACGTAACCGCCGCAAGCAAGCCAACACGGCCGCACGTCATCCCAAATCGGCACCCCACGCAAGGGAGGCATCTGTGTTGAGAGTACTGCGCTTTCTACTCGCAATGGCTATAGGGAGCTTTGTAACAGGGATCGGGTTCGGGCAAAATACGAACTCCGGCGATATTCGTGGCACTGTGACCGACTCGTCTGGCGCGTTGATACCTGGTGTGACAGTCACCGTTACTAACAACGATACCGGCGTGATCAATAAGTTCGTAACCAATAGCGACGGCATTTGCGATACCAACTCGATTCTGCCCGGAAGCTACACAGTTACGTTCAGCAAAATAGGCTTCATGTCGTTCAAACGTGGTCCGATCCCGCTTCAAGTCGGAATCGTGACCGTGGATGCTGTGCTCAAGGTTGGGGCGGCCAACGAAGTAATCGAGGTAAATGCTTCCGAAGCGCCTCTGCTCAAGACGGAGGATGCTGAGGTATCCACCACTCTGTCGACAGTCGAGTTGGAT
>JASLEQ010000227.1 GCA_030151135.1 Candidatus Sulfotelmatobacter sp.
GGGTTGACGCCTTTTTTGCTATTAGGTCATAATTGACACTGTCATGAATGACCTATTGCTGCTCGCCATGCTTCTGCACGAGCCGAAGTACGGATACCAGCTGAAGCGCGAGGCGGGCTGGATGATGGGGCAGGACCTTCACAACAACCTCGTCTACCCGATGCTGCGGCGGTTTCTGAACGAAGGGTGGGTCAGCCGGAAATCGGTTCCGGGAGCGCGCGGGCAAACGCGCCAGCAATATGCGCTGACGACCGAGGGGAAACACAATTTTTTCGAGCGCATCAACGCCTTCAGCGAAACCGATGCCGCTTCGTCCGAAGCCTTCTACCTGAGAGTTGGGGTCTTCGGTGCGCTCGAAGGGGAGTCCCGCCAGGGCATTCTCTCCTCGCGGGAGTCGTTCCTTGCGCGGCGCGACCAGACTCTCAGCGGCTTGCAGGAAAAGATGGACCTGGGGAAATTCGGCGGCGAAATCGTCCGCCACATGCGCAAACAGATTGAAATGGAACGGGAATGGATCCGCCACCTGCGGCGGATCGCCAAACCTGAGAAGACCGGCAAGTGAATCATCCAGCTTGCTCGTAAAAACGTGGGAGGAGTTATGAGGCACCTGACTCTGTGGCAACTCGAAATGATTCCGTGGTGGATATTTGCGGCGTACTGGCTGATCACCGCGCTTCGCGTCAATCGGACCAAAGAGCGTGAAAAATCCGCAGATCGTCTAGCCACAGTTGTCGTGGTGGTGGTCGCCTACGAGTTGCTGTTTGCCCACTGGCGCCTGGGCGCGCTGGATCTCAGATTTCTTCCCGATACAGAATGGTTCGCGTGGGCTGGCATTGCAATCACGTGGGTCGGGGTCGCCGTCGCAATCTGGGCGCGATACTGCCTCGGGGTGTATTGGAGCGCGCGCGTCACGCTGAAGGAAGGTCATCAGCTCATCTGTTCGGGTCCTTATGCGTATGTCCGCCATCCGATCTACACTGGCATGCTGGTTGGTTGCATCGGCGCGGCGGTAGTCGTCGGAGAATGGCGGGGTATCGTGGCCGTGATCCTGCTTTTACTGGCGCATTCTCGCAAAGCCATGCGCGAGGAATCACTGCTGACGCGGGAGTTTGGCGAAGAATACGCCGCCTACAGGCGTCGAACCGGTTTCCTCTTCCCGAAGTTTTGGAGTCGGGCAGCATAGACACCCGGAGCGCAGGCTCTTAGAATCGATGCTACGTTCTGGTGGCGATATGGGGCAGAGAGCCTGTTTTCAAGGCGCAATCCTGGCGGCAATCATTCTCTCTCTGGTGAAATTTGCGCCCGCCCAAACCGCTGTCGACCTGGACGGGCACTCCGTCGATTTGTTCTCATCGGATCCGGGCAAGCCAGTCGTGCTGATTTTTCTTCGCCGCGATTGCCCCGTTTCCGGCCGCTACGCACCTACGATCCAGCAGATCAGCAAAGAATATTCAGGGGCCGCCAGCTTTTTTCTTGTTTATCCCGACAAGTCCGAGACTCCTGACGCCATCCGCAAATCGATGAGCGACTTTGGATATCGCATGCCGGTGCTTCGCGATCCCGATCATGCGCTGGTCAAGATGAGTCATGTCCAGATCACTCCGGAGGTGGCTGTCTTCGATCGCAATCGCAAATTGATCTACGACGGCAGGATTAACGACTGGTACATCGATCTGAGCCGCGCCCGTCCTGCGCCTACGACGCATGAGCTCGAGGATGCGATTCATGCCGCACAATCCGGGGCATCGCTGGCGCGAAATGAAGTCCGGGGAGTGGGATGTTACATCTCAGACGTCGAATGAATTTGCTTCGCCACGCCTCGAGACTTTGGCTCGCAGGATCCCTGGCGTTCGTAGCGATCTTGCTGGTAATGATGCGTCCAGTTCCAGCGACCGCCACCGCGCCACAGGTCACTTTCAATCGAGACATCGCGCCAATCATTTTTCATTCGTGCTCTTCGTGCCACCGGCCGGGCGAGGCTGCGCCCTTTTCCCTGCTGACGTACTCCGATGTCAGAAAACATGCGCGGCAAATCGCCGAGGTGACGCGGTCGCGCAGCATGCCGCCCTGGCTGCCCGAGCCACAGCAGCTGAAGTTCTCCGATGAGAGTCGGCTGACAGATGCTGAGATCCAACGCATCGCCGACTGGGTCGAGCAAGGAGCGGTCGAAGGAGATCCCAAAGACCTGCCGTCGCGCCCGAAATTTGTTGAAGGATGGCGGCTGGGTAAGCCTGACCTGATTCTGACGGCAACTCAACCATTGACTCTTCCGCCCAGCGGAACCGACACGTACTGGAACTTTATTTTTCCCGTTCCGATTGACCAGACGCGCTGGGTAAAAGCCGTTGAGATTCGTCCGGGCGACAAGCAATACGTCCATCACGCGAATATTCTCGTCGATCGCGCCGAGGAGTCACGCAGCCGCGAGAGCCAGCCCGGAGCGGGTTTCGGAGGAATGGAGATCCGCATCGAATCCCAGGTATTCGATCCCGACAGTCATTTGTTGTTCTGGAAGCCTGGGACTGTGCCTTCTCCTGAGCCGGACGGCATGGCGTTGCGACTCGACAAGGGCACCGATCTGATCCTCAACACACACCTGCAGCCCTCGGGAAAGCCTGAGATCATTCAGCCGAGTATCGGCCTGTATTTCACCAACAAGCCGGCGACAAGATTCCCGATGCTCCTGCAGCTCGAAAACGACGCGCAGCTCGACATCCCTGCGGGCGAGAAAAGTTTCCTGGTCACCGACAGTTTCACTCTGCCGGTGGACGTCAATTTGCTCGGCATTTATCCGCACGCCCACTACTTGGGAAAAGATATCCGGGCGAGTGCCACGTTACCTGACGGAACCAAAAAGACTCTGATCCACATTCCGCAGTGGAACCTGAATTGGCAGGCCGTCTATCGCTATGCCGAGCCGGTCATCCTGCCGAAAGGAACGACGGTCAGCCTGCGCTACACCTACGACAATTCGGACGAGAATCCGATGAACCCGAATCATCCGCCGATTCGGGTGAAGGGCGGCAATCGGTCGACCGATGAGATGTGCCACTTATGGCTGCAGGTGCTGCCCGTGAATTTCGATCCGGCGCAAGGCGATCCGCGCATGGTATTGCAAGAGGCGCTGGCCCGGCACAACATCGAAAAAAATCCGAAGGACTTTGAGTCTCACTACAATTTGGCGGCGATGCTGCAGGCTAAGAACGACCTGCCGGCGGCGATCCGCGAATATGAAAACGCGGTTCAATTGCAGCCGGATGATGCGGCCGCAAACAATGGCCTCGGAGCCGCGCTGCTGGCGGCTGGACAATTGAAGCAAGCAATTGCGCCTCTCGAGGCGGCGATTGTGAGGCGCCCAGATTACACCGAGGCCCATTACAACTTGGGCATCGCTCTCGCGCAAATGGGAGAGATGGATCGAGCCGCTGAGCAGTTCAGCATCGTGGTGAAGAGGAAGCCAGGCGACGCGAATGCAGAAGCGAATCTCGGCGCGGCCTTTGCCGAGATGGGCGAATTCGGCGAAGCGAAAGCGCATCTCGAGCGAGCCTTGCAGATCGATCCCCACCAGCAGAATGCGAAAGATAATCTGGAGGCGCTGCAGAAACAAATGACCGCGCGCTAAGCTTCGCCCTCTCGATTCGCAGCAATTCGTGCTCTAATTTTCCCTATGCCATCGCGACCGCTTGTTTTCGGACTTGCTTACTTCGCATTCGCGGCCTGGAGTTTGAGCCTCTTCGCGCAGCAACCGGTTCCGGATGCGCCGAGTGCAGCCGTGTCGACCTCGGCATCGAGTATTGCCGAAGCGCACAAATTGATACAGCAGGGCAGGCCGGACGATGCCATCATCAAATTGCAGATGCTTGATCCATCGACAAAAGGTGTGGCCCTCGAACTGGGAAATGCATATTACAAAAAAAGTGATTTCTCCCAGGCGATCCAGTTTCTGAAGAAGGCGACCGCAGAAGACCCGGCGAATCAGGAAGCCGCACAGTTACTCGGAATGGCTTATTTCGCGAGCGGCCATCCGGGCGATGCGATCCCTTTGCTCGAACGCGTCCAGGGATCGATGGCCCATGCCAATGCCGACGGCTACTACATCCTCGGCACGTGTTACATCCAGATCAGAAACTATGACGGCGCGCGCAAAGCTTTCGCCAGGATGTTCGATGTGCCGGCGGACTCGGCCCCGGCCTATCTGTTCGCCGCGCGCATGTTGCTGCGGCAGGAGTTTGATCCGGTTGCAGAGCAGTATGCGCAGAAGGCCGTAACGCTCGATCCCAGGCTGCCGCTCGCCCATTACCTGCTCGGGGAACTGGATCTTTACAAAGCGCGGATACCTGAGGCCATTGCGGAGTTCCAGAAAGAATTGGAAATTAATCCCGCCCACGCGGCCACGTATTACAAGCTCGGCGATGCCTATGCCCGCGCTCAAAAATATGACGAAGCCCAGAACATGCTGCAACGCTCCATCCGACTGGATTCAACGTCAAGCGTGCCGTTCATCCTGATGGGACAGGTCCTGCAGAAAAAAGGCGACTACGATCTCGCCGCCTTGTCCCTGAAACATGCCGTGACCATGGAGCCGAACAATCCCACGGCTCATTATCTGCTGGGTCAGACTTACCGCGATATGGGGCGAAGAGAAGACGCGACGGAAGAACTGAAGCGCGCGCAGGAACTGCACGGGACCGAAGATCTGCAATGAGAAATCTATAAGCTCCAGAGAACACGCAGGGCTTGTCCTCTTTCGTAGACTTTGTGTTCTCTGTGTGATCGATTTCAGAAAATTGCAGACGCTTGCTGGCGCCGCCGTCCCTGGATTTCGATATAGACATTGACCAGCGACACTGCAGCTGGAGTTACTCCCGGAATGCGCGATGCCTGCCCAATCGTTCGCGGACGGACCTTCGTCAACTTCTCCTGCATCTCGCGCGACAATCCGCTGACCGTGCGGTAGTCAAACCATTCCGGGATCGAGTGTTGCTCTGACTTCTTCAGGCGTTCCATCGCCTTATGCTGCTGCTGCAGGTAGCCTTCGTACTTGATCTCGGTTTCAACCGACTTCAGTTCGTTTCTTACTTCCGAGGAAAGTTTCACCGCAGAATCCGCTGCGGGCGCAGAGCAATCCCGGGAGAAGAACGCTGGACTTAACCTGCGCAACGCTGGAGCCAATTTTTCGATGGTCACTTCCGGACGCTTCAGCAACTGAGCGAGCGTTTGCCCTTCCGCGGAGCTCCAGGCGCTGCCGTCGCCACCAGGTTCCTGAGAATTTTGCGCCTCGGAATGACAAAGAGCTGACAAGTCTTTCGTGAGGCGAGCTGTCTCCAGCACTTTCTTCATCTGCGCCAGGCGCTCTTGTTTGGCCTGGAAATCCGCCCATGCGCCGTCCGCGATCAATCCCACGCGGCGGCCGTGCGGAGTCAGCCGGCGGTCGGCGTTATCGATCCGCAGATGCAGGCGAAACTCCGCCCGCGACGTGAACATCCGGTACGGCTCGTTTGTGCCCTTCGAGATTAAATCGTCGATCAGGATCGCCGTGTACGCTTCTGTACGGTCGAGAATCAGCGGCTCCTGCTGCTTTACTTTGAGGGCAGCGTTAATGCCTGCCATGATTCCCTGGCAAGCCGCTTCTTCATAGCCTGATGTGCCATTGATCTGCCCGGCAAGAAACAGGCCCGTAATCTTTCGCGTTTCAAGCGTGCGTTCAAGTTCAGTGGGATCGATGGAGTCGTACTCGATGGCGTATCCCGGACGCAGCATCTCCGCCGCATTCAAGCCGGGAATCGATTTCAGGATCGCCAGTTGCACATCGACCGGCAACGACGTGCTCATGCCATTGACATAGATCTCGTGCGTGTTCAGTCCCTCGGGCTCGAGGAACAGCTGGTGCATCTCCTTGTCGGGAAACTTTACGATCTTGTCTTCGATCGACGGGCAGTATCGCGGCCCGACCGACTGAATTTGCCCGCTATACATCGGAGAGCGGTGCACGTTCTCGCGGATGATGCGATGTGTTTCGGGCGTGGTCCATGCGATATAGCACGGAACCTGCGAATCGTGATGGGCGACGCGCTTGGTGCGGAAGCTGAAAGGCGTGGGATCCTCATCGCCCGGCTGCGGCGGAAATCGTGACCAGTCGATCGTGCGACCATCGAGGCGAGGCGGAGTTCCAGTCTTGAGGCGGCATCCGCGCAGGCCGAGCTTCTTCAAAGCCTCGCCCAGCAAAACCGCATTAGGCTCGCCGGAACGGCCGGCGGGATACTGCTGCTCGCCGCAATGAATCAATCCATTGAGAAATGTACCGGTCGTAATGATGACAGCTTGCGCCCCGACCGTGCGACCGTCGCGGAGCTTTATACCCAGTACCGTGTTGCGAGTGGCGAG
>JASLEQ010000230.1 GCA_030151135.1 Candidatus Sulfotelmatobacter sp.
CCGAAGATCAGCGCGGTCAAAATTGAAGTGGTGATGGCGAAGAGCAAGACGCGCCAGTCAACATGGATTTCATCGGCGCGCGGAAGACGATCGGGCCAGAAGTGGAGGAAAGGTCCGGTGCCGAGGATGGCCAGGAAGAGCCCGAGTGAGCCACCGAGGATGCCGAGCACGCTGCTCTCGATCAGGCACTGACTGACGAGACGCGAGGTCTGTGCGCCCAGTGCGAGACGCAAGGCGAATTCGTGGCTTCGAGAGACTACGCGCGTCAGCAGAAGACTCGCGACGTTGACACACGCAATCAGAAGAACGAGGCTCACGGCGCTGAGAAGCAGCCAGAGTGTGGGCCTGACGTCTTTTACGAGTTCGCTTTGAAGCGGGTGAGGAACAATCGTGAAGTCGGTATTCGACTCGGGATATTGCTTTGCGAGTCGCGCGCTGAGCAAGGACATTTCTGCTTGTGCCGCGGAGAGAGTTACACCGGGGCGCAGTCGCGCATAGACGTGCATAAAGTAGGCGGAACGCCATTGCATCCGGGGCTCCGTCGATTGACCGATCGGGGTAAAGACATCGGCGTCGCCATCGAGTTGGAGGCCGGCGGGCGCGATGCCCACAACGGTGTAGGCCTTGCCATCGTAGTTCAGCGACATTCCGACTGCATTGGGATTCGCCCCGTAGCGGCGCTGCCAAAGGCGCGTGCTGATGATGGCGACTGGTGCCGCGCCGACGTGATCTTCCGCGGAATCGAAGGAGCGTCCCTTGACGAGGGGAACTCCTAAAACGGGGAAAAGGCCTGCGGAGATACGGCGCCCGTCAACGTACTCGGGGTCTCCGGGTGAAGTGACCGTTCCACCCCCGTAGGTCCAGGCGGCGACTCCTTCGAACGAGTGATTGTCGCGCTGACAATCGAGGAAATCTGGGTAGGAGAATCCCCAGCGGTCGCCATGCTTGCCGGCTTGAATGTGAATGGCGACGAGGTTCTCGGGGTGGGGGTACTGGAGCGGCTTGAGAAGGACACCACTCACCACGGTGAAGATGCCGGTAGTGGCTCCGCTCCCTAGGGCAAGCGTGAGCACGGCAACGACGGCAAATCCTGGGTTCTTGCGCAATTGCCGAATCGCGTAACGAAAGTCTTGCAGAAAGGGAGCGAGCATTTGTCCTCAACGGCCCCGGCCTGTACGGTTCTCCTTAAGAGTTGCCGCTGGCCGATCTGCGAATCGTCGCATGGGCGAAAGGAAAGCATCTCGATCTCCAAGCTGTTATCAGGCAAGTAGTGCATTCTCAGTAGCTAATGCGAGCCGGCGGATGGTTGATTGTCCAGTTTGCGCGGCTCACGTTCAGAAGCGGACAGTGGAAGATGCCCTCGAGAGCGAGTGCGTGCGCTTCCAGCATCACGCGACCTCCAATTACACCGGTAACCTATCGGGGGTACCTCGGTTTGACTACCCTAGCGTAAATAAAGGAGATCCAGTTGGGAACTCCACGGCATGGGGCGGAGTCTATCTCTTTTAAGAGCCCTGCATTGGGGTTGGGCTTGGCTCCGGCTGGCGGCAATTTCAGCCCTCACTTTTTCAGGCGCAACTAGGGGTGGAAAATCCTATAATTGGAGAACGCCAATGATGGCGGGAGCAACCACCTTGGGTGATTTAGCGAGTGCTATAGGCGCGCGGTCGCAAGAAGAAGCGGCGATTGTTGCGGAGCTGAAGGCCGGTTCGGAATCCGCGTATGCCTGGCTGATCGGCGAGTTCCAGCAGCCGGTGTATGGACTGGTATACCGAATCGTGAATGATCCGGCGGACGCGGCCGACACTACACAAGATGTCTTTCTGAAGGTGTTTCGCGGGATCAAGCAGTTTCACGGTCAATCCAGTTTGAAGACCTGGATCTACCGGATCGCCTTACATGAAGCGGCGAACCGCAGGCGCTGGTGGTTCCGCCACAAAGCGAAGGAGACTTCGATCGAGCCGGCGGAAACTGAAACGCCATCTCCAGGTGAGCATGCGCTGCAGATTGCGCTGACGGATCCGGCAGATTCTCCATTCGATAGTGTCGCGCACCACGAAGTGCAGGAGCGTGTGGAGCGCGAGCTGAGAAAGGTCGCCGAACCGTACCGGACGACGTTGATTCTGCGCGACCTGGAAGAGATGTCCTACGAAGAGATTGCTGAAGTTTTGCAGGTGTCGTTGGGAACGGTGAAATCGAGACTGACCCGCGGGAGAGAAGCGCTGCGACAAAGGCTGGCTCCGTATGTCCGCGAGGTTGGCAATGAGTTGGGGTTGACCGCTGATGAAGAGAAGTCCGAGCGGTCACAGGTAGCTGGAGGGGGTAGAAGGGCCGAGGTGATGCCATGATTGGCATTGGAAAAACGGGTAGAGGGAAATTGCAACAATTGCGGTGTCCCGAAGCGACGCAGTTGTTTTCTCCATATTTGGATGGAGCAGTGACGGGCACAGAGATGCTCGCGCTGCAACGGCATCTGGCGGGGTGCGTTCGGTGCAATGGGCAGTACGAGTCGTTAAGACGGACGCAGCAGATATTAACCAGCGTGGCTCGTCCGAAAGTTCCAGCGGATTTGGGCTTAAAGCTGAGGCTGGCGATCTCGCGCGAGGTGGAATCGGCCAAGCGCGCGCGTTTCGAAGGATTGATTGTACGGCTTGAGAATGCGCTGCAGGCATTCATGGTGCCAGTGACGGCCGGATTCGTGAGTGCTCTAATCATTTTTGGAATTGCGATGGTGTACTTTGTCACGCCGGCATCGCTGCACGCCGATAACGATGTCCCTCTGGTGATGGTGAATACGGCGCCAGAACTGCAGCCCACTGCGTTTAACATGATGGATTCGATCAAGGACGACTCGCTCGTGATCGAGGCGTACGTCGGGGCGAATGGACGCGTGGAGGATTACAAGATCCTCTCGGATTCAGGAGATTCGAAAACGGTGCTGCCGGAAGTGAAACAGATGCTGATTTTCACGACCTTCCGTCCGGCGCTGTCCATGGGCCGTCCAACGCCGAGCCGCGCGGTGCTTTCGTTCGCGAAGATTAATGTGAAAGGGTAGAACCCGGGACGCGGTACCAAGGGGGACTTTGGGCAGAACTTCGGTTCTGCCCTTTCTGTCTTTCGGGAGTTCGGGGTTCTTCTCCGGTCTAATCACACCACTCTGTGCGCAGGATCACCGCTAATTCTTGGGCCAAGGCGCAGCATCTTTTACTGCCCGCTTCGCTGGAGGCGGACTGCTGGCATCATCCATGTCAGATCAGGCTGAAGGCGCCCGCTTTTTCGGGGGCTGCTGTTCGGTTATGCCCCGGCGTGATCGCCACGATTGCGCCGGTTTTTGAGCTCAGTGTTGGGAATGACCGCCGGGTCTCACGAGCGGCGGAGCAGTGGATCAGCCCATGACGGCTGCCCATATCCTATTAAACATCATAGGTTGCGAGGAGCCCGGTCTCCGTTTTTTGGTAGTCGCGGGTGCCACCTAAAACGTAAACGACAGAAACAATGCGATTTATCTGTTATTTGTTTTGGTTTTTTACTTGCACGAAACAAATTGCTCGAGTAATGTTTTCCACCGATCCCTGTTCGACTTTTAACACGAAGATGTCGCGGTCATTAGCTCGGGTTTGATCTGTTCTTCCAGAGTTCAGGAGAAAATCTATATGAATAAGGGCGTGCGAATAGTAGCCGGTTCTGGATTTGTACTGGCATTGGTCATTGTGCTGGGACTGTGCGCTGTTGGGGCGTTTGGGCAAGCAATTGACGGAAGCGTGGTAGGAACCGTCACCGATTCCAGCGGTGCCGCTGTAGTGGGAGCGGAAGTGACGGCGACCAATGTCGCCACGAACATCACGGCGACTGAAAGGTCAGGATCGTCAGGTGGTTATCGTTTCGATCACCTTCCTGTCGGCACCTATCGAATCGACGTAAAAATGAGCGGGTTCAAAAGCACCGCGGAACAGGTGTTGGTCGAGTTGAACAAGACCTCGACCCGCAATATGTCGCTGCAGCCGGGCGCAACGAGTGAGACGGTCGAAGTTTCAGGCACCCCGCCGGCGATCGATACGACGACCAGCCAACTCTCCACGACATATGAGAACAAGCTGCTGCAGGATCTGCCATCGGCGACCGTGGGCTCAGGCGTGTTGAACGCCTCGTTGCTCCAGGCTGGCGTAGGCAGCACCGGCGGATTGGGCGCCGGCTCCGGGCCATCCGTGGGCGGGCAGCGGCCTCGGGAAAACAACTTCACGATTGAAGGCACCGACAACAATGACAAGACGGTGACCGGTCCGCTGGTTTACGTCCCCAATGACGCGGTGGCGAACTTCACCGTCATTCAAAACCAGTTCAGCCCGGAGTTTGGACACTCGGCTGGCGGCCAGTTCAACCAGGTTGTGATCAGCGGAACGAATTCCATGCACGGCGC
>JASLEQ010000279.1 GCA_030151135.1 Candidatus Sulfotelmatobacter sp.
GCTGATCGTGTCGGTGAATCCCACATGGGGGGATTTGAGCTTGGAGTGGCATGAGCGGCATGCGTTTCAACCGGACGACAGCGTTCGCCGCGTCAATCTGCCCGGTAATGATCTGTCTAGTCAAAAGTAGTCATCGTGAGCCCTGCACTTTTCCAGGCCGAAGGACCTATGTATTCTGCCGACGGCGCCGGTGCTGTCTGCAAAATGCATAGGTCCTTCGTCGGGCAAAAAGCGCCCTCCTCAGGATGACAAGATTTGGGATAACTGACAGGGGCAGAGTGATCCCCTCCCGCATGAATCTTTGAAACTTTGTTTGCACGGCAACCTCTTCATGATGAAGGCATCCAAGTGTGCGGCAGAACTGCAGCACCCTCCCTCCAGCCTCACTGAGCGGAGAGGGGTTGGAGGGATGGGTCGCCGCGGTGTCTGCCCGCTTTCAGGCAACGTGTCTCTTCTTCCCGGAATCACATCATGAGTCGACCGGCGTTCGCACGTCCGGGATTCGATACACTAGGATCATGAAGCACTCCTGCCGTCTTCTCCTCTGCCTTGCGCTGGCCGTTTGCGGACTAGGTCCGCTGGCTGTTGCGCAGGAAGGTCCGTTGGACACATCCCAGCCGAACGGCATCACGCCCGAAGAGATCATCAAACGATTTGCCGACAAAGAGACCGAATTCGCCAAGGCGCGCGACCAATACACCTATCGGCAGGACGTGAAGGTGCAGACGGTGGACGGCGACACGGTCGACGGCGAGTACCGCGAAGTGTTTGACGTGATGTTCGACGACAAGGGGCATCGGATCGAGAACGTGGTGTTCGCGCCGCAGTCGAGCCTGCAAAAGATTTTCATGTCGCAGGAAGATCTGGACGACATCCGGCACCGGTTGCCGTTCGTGCTGACCGACCCGGAAATTCCGGAATACAACATCCTTTATGTGGGACAGCAGCAGGAGGATGAACTGCATTGCTTTGTATTCGACATCGCGCCCAAGAAGATTGAAGGCAAGAAACGATATTTTCAGGGGCGGGTATGGGTGGACGATCATGATTTCCAGATCGTGAAGACATACGGGAAGACGGTCCCGGACCTGTGCAATGGGAAGCCTTGCAACGAAGTAAAAAAGCGCGGGGATCAGGAGAATCTTTTTCCCAAGTTCACGACATGGCGTCAACAGATCGACGGCGCCTACTGGTTCCCGGTTTACACGAAGGCCGACGATGAACTGCACTTCAAGTTGGAAGATGTGCACATCCGCGAGATTGTGAAGTATGAGGACTACAAGCGGTTCGGATCGAATGTGAAGATCCTGTACAACGGGAAGGAAGTGGAGAAGGCGCCGCAGGGAAAACAACCGGAGCAGAAAGCTCCAGAGCAGCAGAAACCGCAGTAACGCAGGCTCCAGAGTTTCAAGTTAACGCGCGTCGCGCGCGCTTTCGAGACCTTAGTAGAAGAGATACTTCCGCCACTTATCATCGCTGCGACCCATGAGGCGCATGATGTGACGGCTGGTGTGAAGGTTGAACGAGCGGGGCTCGCGCATCAGCTTCATGCCGGCTTCCGCGGGGAATTGATTTCCTTTGCGGCGGTTGCAGGGATGGCAGCAGGCGACGAGGTTCTCCCAGGTGGAGAGGCCTCCGCGAGAGCGCGGGATCACGTGATCGAGTGTGAGTTCGCTGGAAGGCAAGACCGTGGCGCAATACTGGCAGGTATTGCGATCGCGCAGCAGGATGTTCTTCCGCGATAGGGCTCGGCTCTGATGCGGGATACGGCGGTACTCCAGCAGACGGATCACGGACGGCAGACGCATGGCGACGCGGGCGGAGTGCAGGAAGTGTCCGTTCTCTTCTTCGGTCATGGCAACGCCCTTCAGAACGAGGACGAGGGCGCGGCGCGCGGCGCAAACGTTGATCGGTTCGTAAGAAGCGTTGAGAACGAGGACGGGCGACAGGAGCGCGTGTCCGTCTCCTGAGCGGTGGGGAGCGACCGCCGGCAGATACATGCCGGCGGCATGCCGGGATCCTGCGTCGTATTCCATCCGTGAAGACATAAAATCAGGTTTCGCGGTTACAAAGTTTCCACTTGCTCCGGTTCCAAGGTTTCCGCCAGATTCGACTCTTCTTTTAAATCCTGCAATTCTGAAACGTTGAAGCCGTGTCCTTCCTGATACTTAGATGCAAGCTTTAAGGTCCGTGCGACAGTCGCGACGCATACCCTGGAGGCTCCTGCCCGACGCAGGACCCGGGCGCATTCCGTAGCCGTAGTTCCCGTGGTAAAGACATCATCCACCAGCAGGACTTCGCGGCCAATGACTTCGGAGGGACGCGGGACCTTGAAGGCACCGCGCAGATTCTCGCGCCTCTGGTGAGCGGTCAGGCCGATTTGCGAGTGTGTCTCGCGGGTTCGAACCAGGAGATGCGCGGCAAGTTGCAGCCGGCCCAAGGCTGGCGAGTTCCTGACGGCAGCCCGGGCAATCGCTTCCGCCTGGTTGAATCCGCGCTGCCGCTTTTTGCCTTTAAACAACGGGACGGGCACGACAAGGACGACAGGCTGCTGGAAGGAGCCGTCAGTCTTCGAGATGGCTTGTGCCAACATGCGTCCTAAAACGTTCGCGGCGGGGCGCACGCCGTTGTATTTGAGCAGGTGCACGAGCTCCCGAAGGCCCTCTTCGTAGCTGCCGTAAGCGACAGCACGGTCAAAGGGACGCTCGATCCGGCGGCAGACCGGGCAAGTCAGCAATCCCTGGTCGTCGTAGATGGCGTAAGCCGAGAGAACGCGCTCGCCGCAGACGGAACAAAGCCGCCCTTGAATGGGCGGGATTGAGGCGAGACATTCCGGGCAAACGGGCAAGCGGGAAATATTGAGAAGAGGCAAGCCGCAGATGCGGCAGTCGGCAGGAAATAAGAGTGCGAAGAGGCTTTCGGCTACGTGGAGATACCAGGCTTTTGCCGCGTGAAGAAAAGGATGTTCTGACGCAATACTGGGCCTAGTGGAGGCCGTGAAAGCCTGACTGGCCCGGATTCGGTCCTCACTACTGCTGAAGACAGCCTCCTTCGGTACTCCGCGGACCGGACGAGTCCGCAGCCACTAACAAAGCAGTATAAGCGCTGTTCTGCCCCTAGGCAACGTTCCGATTGGCCGGAACCGGATGTTTGGCAGGAGGCATTTTGCGCGTTTCTGACAGCCGGTCGCGGACCGAAGTAAAAACCAGGCGATAGTCGCGGCGGAAGCACTCTCCACAGCGCACCGGCTGCAGAAGCATAAAGGGCAAAAGATAACGCTCAAAAAAATTGCGGCGGCGGGAACGGAATCCGACCTGGCTGCCGCAATCATGACAAACATAGGGACGAGAAAGGCTGGGGGAACTACTCATAAATCTCCTCGGAATTACGAAATGCCGAAGGGTCAAATTGCCGGTTGGCTTCTATTCTACCGCGTCAAGGAGGAGTCGAGGGGCACGGGGGTGCATGGCACATTTTGGAGTGTGGCGGCTGGCGTATACTTCATATCGGCGTACAGGACGCCGCCCGTCCGCGGAGAGGACCGAGTCCACCTGACGATTTAGGAAAACAAGGTTCGGGACGAACCTCCTTTTCGCCCGTTGTAGCGGACCCCGGGCACGACCTGAAGGAGGTCCGTGATGGCAAGGCAGTTCTACGATCGTCATTTCCCAGTACGTCCAAACCTCGAACAATTAAGACACCAAGCCAAGGAACTGTTGCAAGACCTTCGGCAGGCAGAGCCACGCGCGATTGAATTATGGAAGAAGCACCGTGGCGAAACGATGCCGGGAGCGCCGGTCAAGCTGGCGGATGCGCAATTCGTGCTGGCGAGAATGTATGGAATCGCCAGCTGGCCGCGGATGGTTACGGCGTGCCGCTTGATCGACGCGATCTGGCGGGGCGATGTGGACGCCGTTCGCAAGCTGGTTCTGAAGGATCCCAAGCTGTTGAAAGAGTCGGCGACCGGAGTGCCCGAAAGCAACTGGGGTCCGCCATTGGCGTACGCCGCAAATATCGGGCAGGACGCCATCATCCAGATGTTGTATGAACTCGGCGCCACGGATGTGCAGCACGCCTTCAGCCGCGCCTGCCTGCAAGGGAAGATTGAGACGGCGCGACGGTTGAAAGATATGGGAGCGCGGCTGGATCCCGGCGTGGTGATGGGCCCATGCGAAACGCTCAATGATGCAGGGCTCGCATTGTTGCTGGAATTGGGAGCTGAACTCGCGGATGACAAGGGCAATCGACAGGCGCCCGGCGCTCTGGTTTTGCAGACATACTCACGGTATCCGAAAGGCAAGCATGGCTGTCTGGAACTGCTAGCGAGACAAGGCGTCGAATTGCTCGACACTCCGGTAATGGCCATGCATCGTGGACGAATCGATTTGCTCGAACAGCATCTGAAACGTGATCCGCGATTGATGGAACGAAGGTTTTCGCTGGCGGAAATCTATCCCCCGGAAATGGGTTGCGGGCCCGATCTCACATACGGGTTGCACGGGACGCCTCTCGACGGCACCACGCTGCTACATATCTGCGTTGAATATGACGAGATCGAAATTGCGCGGTGGCTGATTGAGCACGGGGCGGATGTGAATGCCCGCGCCGAGATGGATGACGACGGCTTTGGCGGTCACACACCTTTGTTCGGATGCGTGGTGAACGATTCTTACCTATGCGGCCGGCAGCGTGATGGAGCACTCACCAGGCTTCTGCTGGATCACGGGGCCGATCCCAATGCGCGGGCCTCGATCCGAAAGCAGCTGCATTTCATCCCGGACGAGACCATGCATGAATACCCGAATGTCACACCGATAAGCTGGGGAGAGCAGTTTCACGGGCAGAAGTATCACAACTGGGTTAGCAAAGAGGCGATGGAACTGATCGCCGAGCGGGGTGGGAGCCGATGAAGACGTTCCGTGATTGTTGAACGCTCTCTCTGAGGGTATTACGCCAGGGTGCCCAGGCTACTGCAGAACAAGCCGTGAGCGTGGGGCAGCCGTGAAACTTGGACCTAGGTACCGCACTTGTCATACAGGCTGCGGGCGTGCTAACGTGCGCCGTTCTAGTGATTTGCCATTTAGAATGTGCCGACAAGGCAACACCGATTGATTAGTTTCCATCCCACGGCCTAAAAGGATTCCGCCCATGAGCAGCCCGGTTACAGCACTTCCTGAAAAAAAGAAACACATGCCGTACGTGCCGGAAACGATGCAGATGAAGGAATTCACTCTGCGCGCACTGCTGATCGGACTGGTGATGACTGCCATTCTGGGGTCGGCGAATGCATATCTGGGATTGAAGGCGGGCATGACGATTGCGGCGACGTATCCCGCGGCGGTAATCGGGATGGCGCTGCTGCGGCTGATGAAGGGATCGCTGCTGGAAGAGAACATCGCACGAACGGTGGGATCGATTGGGGAATCGGTGGCGGCGGGCGCTGTGTTTACGATTCCGGCATTCGTCATGGCCGGACTATGGCCGGGACTGACGCATGACAAGTACTGGAATTCTGTTGCGCTGATGGTAATTGGCGGGACGCTGGGAATTTTGTTCGTGACGTTGCTGCGCCGGGTAATGGTGGAAGATCCGGAACTGCCGTATCCGGAATCGGTGGCTGCGTCGGAAATTCATAAAGCGGGGCAACAGGGTTCGAGGGCCGCAAGGATTCTGTTTGCCAACATGGGATTTGGCGGATTCATGTACCTGCTGGGCGCGGTAAACGTGTTCAGCGCGAGCAACACGCTGCATGTGAAGATCAGCGAACTGGGGAAGAGGTTGCTGTTGCGGACGGGCACAAACCCGCACGTGGCAACGACCGTGACGGGTGGAGCTACGCTATTCAACTTGCCAGATGTCAGTCCCGCGTATCTGGGCGTGGGATACATCATTGGGCCGCGACTTGGGGCGCTGAATTTTGCCGGTGGGGTGCTGGCGTGGGGATTACTGGTTCCGCTACTAACATTCACCGTCGGACCATATATCCAGGCGGCTCAGCCGGCGGGGCAGACGCTCTCGTGGGACCTGCTGGCGGGCGCAATTTATTACTCGATCGTACGGCCGATCGCGGTGGGCGGAATGCTGGTCGGAGCGTCCTACACATTGTTCAAGATGCGGAAACAACTTGGATTGGGGTTGAGCCGGGCGATTTCGGATCTAAAGAAATCTGCCGCGGCGCATGAAGCCACGAGCCGCATTGACCGAGATCTGCCTGCGAAGGCCGTGTTCGCTGGCGTCGGCCTGGTGTTCATCGCCATGGTCGCACTGTATTACTACTTTATGAGCAACGCGGGGAATTTGACGACTTCCAAGATTCTTTCGGGATCGCTGGTGGCGGCGGGCGTGATGGTGGTGGTGGGATTCTTCTTCGCGGCCGTTTCAGGAAATCTGGTGGGACTGATTGGATCGTCGAACAATCCGGTGTCGGGACTGACCTTGTGCACGTTGCTGATCGCGGCGCTGCTGATGGTGGCGTTGGGAGTTTCCGGGAGTGGGGGAGTGGCGGCGGTGCTGGGAGTGGCCGCGGTGGTTTGTGTATCGTCGGCAGTCGCTGGCGAGATGCTGCAGGATTTAAAAGTCGGTCACATTCTCGGCGGAACTCCTTCGAAGATGCAGATCGGTGATTTGTTCGGGGTCATCGTGGCGTCGCTGGTCTTGTTTGTGCCTCTAGCGGTTTTGGACCGGGCCTATCACTTCGGGAGCAACGCGCTGCCCGCCCCCCAAGCGGGGTTGATGGCGATGCTCTCCAAAGGGATCGTCGGCGGAGAGATGGCATGGCCGCTTGTGGTGGTGGGGATCCTGCTCGGAATCGGACTCATCCTGATTGAAGTGAAGAGCGTGATGCTGTTTTCGGTGGGAATGTACCTGCCGTTGGGGACGACGTTTGCGATCTTTCTGGGTGGGATTATCCGGTGGGTGACGGACAAGCTGCGCGACCGGAGGGGCTTCAATGATGCACAGAAGGCGCGGGTCGACAATGCCGGCGTGCTCACAGCCTCGGGCCTGATCGCGGGCGAAGCTCTGTGCGGGCTCGTCATTGCCGGACTGGTAGGTTCGGGGAGAGATGTGACGCTGGTGCACTGGAATGCGCCGCTCTGGGCGGCATTTGGAGCATTAGTGGTGCTTGTGATTGCAATGGTCCGCGTCCCGCTGGCGAATGCAGGACGTCCCGAAGAACCGGCGCCTCCAACGGCGATCATGTGATATTGAAGGGGCGGGCTGAGTTGTGCCCTTCTTGCGGCCCGCGGCGAAATCCCTTTTAACCATCAAGGACACGAAGTATCACGAGAGAATCAACATCCTTCCTGTCCCTTTGTGTCATGGGTGGATTAAGGTTGCAAAGTGTCCATCTCAGAAAACATCGCGAGAGTGCGGGAGCAGATTGCGCTGGCGGCGCAGCGGGCAGGGCGGCGGCCGGATGAAATTGCTTTGATGGCGGTGACGAAAACGCATCCGGCAGCGAAGATTCGCGAGGCGTACCAAGGCGGTCTGCAATTGTTTGGCGAAAACAGAGTGCAGGAGTTTGCGGGCAAAGCGGCAGCGCTGGCCGATTTGGCAGGAGCCGATTGGCACATGATTGGGCATTTGCAGACGAATAAAGCGAGCAAGACCGTTGAGTTATTCGGCGGCGTCGATTCTGTGGATTCGGTGAAGCTGGCGGAGAAATTGAATGCCGCAGCTCAGGTGATTGGCAGGAAGCTGCCAGTCTTGATTGAGACCAATATTGGTGGAG
>JASLEQ010000345.1 GCA_030151135.1 Candidatus Sulfotelmatobacter sp.
GCTCTCCCAATTGCAGTGGACTTTTCGGGGAAGCCTTCCTTCCGCAGTCTCCTTCAGCAGATGGAGCTCTCCATTGGCAATGCCGCGGAAGCGGGCGCGATTCCGGCAGATCTAGCATCGCGGCTAGGGCTCGATTCCGATGCGAGCCGTCATCCGGTATATCAAGTCGCCTTCGCCACTGCCTCCGGTGAACCAGGCCATTTCGCTTTCAGTGGTGAGGCGGGGCTCGACCTCTATCTGCAGCAAACCCTCGGCAATCATCCAACTCTTCGGGTCAGTTATAACGTCGAGCTGTTCGAGCCGGAAACTGCGCGGCGGATGCTTGGTCATCTTGAGCAATTGCTTCGCGGAGCAGTGGAAAACCCGGATCGCTCTGCCGCGGAACTGCCAATGCTCACCGATAGCGAATTGCGTGAGTTCCTGATCGAACGCAACCAGACCGCCCGCGAGTTTCCCAGGCGCTGCCTGCACGAACACGTTGAGGCGATTGCCGCCACCACGCCAGCCGCGGTTGCCGTCGTATTCGAGAAAGAGGAGCTCACTTACGGCGAACTGAACGCGCAGGCCAACCAGCTTGCGCATTATCTGGGCGAGCAAGGCGTTGGCCGGAACACGCGAGTAGGCATTTGTCTGGGCAGATCACTCGACTTCGCGGTCGCGCTGATTGGTGTTCTTAAAGCGGGAGGAACCTGCGTCCCGCTCGACCCGAATTACCCCAGCGAGCGGTTAAGCTACATGCTCGAAAACGTGGAAGCGGCGCTGGTTTTGACGGAACCCGGACTGCTGAAAGCGAGTGTCCCGCCATCCACACAAGTGGTCATGATCTCCGACCAGCGGGCGAAATTCGCCGCGAAGCCACGCACGAATCCAGCGGTTGCCGTGAGCGCGATCGACGTTGCATATGTGATTTACACCTCTGGGTCCACGGGACGGCCTCGCGGCGTGCTGCTTCCGCATGCCGGGTTGGTGAACTACACATTTGGCGCGGCGGAGCAGTTTGATATTCGCTCCGGCGATCGCATGTTGCAGTTCTGTTCGATCAGCTTCGACGCGGCACTCGAAGAAATCTACTCGACGTGGGCTGCTGGGGCAACGCTCGTATTCCGCAACGACGATGTCTCGCTCGAACCGGGCGAGTTCCTGCGCTGGATAAACAAGCACCGCATCACGATTGTGGATCTGCCAACCGCTTACTGGCATGAGTGGGTTTATGCCATGCCGAACTTGCAGGAAAAGGTTCCTGGCACTTTACGATTGGTGATCGTCGGCGGAGAGAAAGCGTCGTCCGAAGCTTATTCCACATGGCACAAGTACGCGGGCAATCGAGTGCGCTGGGTGAATACGTACGGTCCCGCGGAGGCCAGTGTGGTGGCAACAACCTACGAGCCAAAGCTGCAATCCGGTGAAGAGCCCCCTGCCGTGCTTCCGATTGGCCGTCCGGTGGCCAATGCCCGCGTGTATCTGCTCGATCCGGATTTGAATCCTGTCCCGGTCGGGGTTCCCGGCGAAATCCACATTGCAGGAGTGGGTGTCGCCCATGGATATCTTAATCACCCGCAGCTGACTGCCCAGAAATTCATTCGCGATATCTTTAGCGATGATCCATCCGCCCGCATGTACAAGACGGGCGATCTGGCGCGCTACTTGCCGAATGGCGAGATTGAATTCGTAGGACGTCGCGACAACCAGGTCAAAATTCGCGGTTTCCGAGTTGAGCCGGGTGAAATCGAATCTGTGCTGGCGAAGCATTCCGGAGTTACTGATTCGGCAATCGTGCTGCGGCAGGATTCTACCGGTAATAAGCGGCTTGTGGCATACGTTGTTCGCACCGTCGAAGTTCTCACCGAGACGGATCTCCGGAAGCACGTCCAGGCTCAGTTGCCGGAGTATATGGTGCCTTCTGAGTTCGTCTTCCTGAAGGCAATGCCTATGACGCCGAACGGCAAGGTGGACCGTCGCGCGCTGGCCGCCCTGCCTGCGAATCAGGAACCGGCGACGAATTCTGTCCAGATCAGCGATCCGCTGCAGAAACAGCTGCTTCAAATCTGGGAAGAGTTGCTCGGCCGGAAGGGCATCGGCATTCACGACAACTTCTTCGAACTGGGCGGACATTCCCTGATGGCTGCGCGGCTGATGCACCGGCTGACGCAGATGCAAGGAAAGTCATTGCCGCTGGCTGTTCTCCTAGAGGCGCCAACCATCGAGAATTTGGCGGCTGTTTTGAGCGGCGATGTTTCAAAGCACTGGTCCTCGCTCGTGGCGATTCAGCCCGCAGGTTCGAAGCCACCGTTCTTCTGTGTTCATGGAGTGGGTGGCAATGTGGTGGGCTTCCAGGAACTGGCCAAGCGGATGAAGCCAGACTTCCCGTTCTACGGACTGCAGTCACAGGGCCTCGACGGAAAAAGCGAGCTCTACAAAACGATTGAAGACATGGCCTCGCATTACCTTCAGGAGATTCGCCGCGTGCAGCCGCACGGACCGTATCACTTTGGCGGGTTCTCAATGGGCGGCCTGGTCGCCTACGAAATGGCCCAGCAACTCCGGGTAGCGGACGAAGAAGTTGGATTGGTAGTGCTCTTCGATACTTACGCGAGCAATCCGAAATCGGTGAACGAGTCGTTGAAGGATCTGCTACTCCATCCAACCTGGGCTCACATCAACAAACTTCCTTCGGAGTTGCGCAAAAAGATTCGCAGGACCTGGATCGGAATCAATCTGCCCGGATATCTGAAAAAAGTTATGCGGACCAATGGGCATGCGGCAGAGCAATATGCCATCCGTCCTTACGAGGGCAAGACCATCTTATTGCGAGCGGGTGACACGTGGCGCGTCGCCGACGATCCTTACGCCGCATGGTCGCAGTACGTTCGGAATCTGGAAACCATCCAGATTCGCGGTACACATATGGAGATTCTGCGCGAGCCGAACGTGAGCTCTTTGGCCGAGCGGCTGAAGGCTTGCATTCACAGTGCCAGCGAGAGCGCGGAAGATATCGAACTGGTTGCATTAACAGAAGGGAAGTAGAACGGACCTGGGGATGGATACAGCGACTGTACAGCAGTTGGAAACGGGCTCCTTTGCCGGCCGGCTTGTCCGATGGGTGAGCAAGGGCGGCTTGGCGATCCTCGATCAGGGGCTGATTTCCGGTTCCAACTTCCTGGTCAGCATCCTGCTGGCCCGCTGGCTCACCGCCGATCAATACGGCGCGTATGCGATCGCCTTCGGCATCTACATGATGCTGTCGTTGGTCTACCAGTCACTGGTCCTCGAGCCTTTTGGAGTGTTTGGCGGCTCGGTTTTCACCAGCAATCTTCGCGGCTATGTCAGAACTCTGGTTTCGATTCACATCGCACTCTCGGTAACGATTTTTTCTGCGCTCGTCATTTCGTGGGCAATCTCGCATCACGTCAGTTCAGGTAGCGCGGTAACGGGAGCTTTGGCGGGAATCGCATTTGCTTCTCCCTGCCTGATGTTGTTTGCCCTGGCCCGCCGTTGCTTTTACGTCGAGCTCTCACCGGCCCCCGCGGCGGCTGGCGCGTTCATTTATTCCGCGGTTGTTCTGGCCGGGTTGTATTTCGTCTATCACCGCGCCTTGCTGTCGCCCTTTACCGCCTTCGTGCTGCTCGGAGCCGGTGCGCTCACGACCGGCATCGTGCTGATGTTCGGGGCGCATTCCAAGCTGAGCGGCAGCGGCATTGCTCCAACCTTTCGCGAGGCCTGGGGACGCCACTGGCGTTACGGGCGCTGGGCATTGGCCGCGACCATCGCAGGATGGCTTCCTTCTTATATCTACTTCCCCCTTCTAAGTAGCTTCACTGGAATGGCGGAGTCCGGCCAGCTGAAGGCTCTGATGAATCTGACGCTGCCGTTTGAGCAGATGCGCGGCGCCCTCGTGATGCTGGTCCTGCCGTACGCGGCACGCGTCGCTGGACAAGGCGGTAAAGCAGGCGCTCGAGCGCTTGGCACGCGGCTTACATGGGCATCGGGCATTGGAGCGTTAATGTATTGGGCATTCATCATTCCGCTGCAAAAGCCTATTTTCCATTTACTCTATTCCGACCGCTATCTGGAAGTGGCTTACTTGCTGCCTGCCTTGGCCCTGGGACAGATTTTCTGGAGCTCGACCTTTGGGCCGTCGCTCGCCCTTCGGGCCATGGAGTCGCCGGAATCTGTTTTCCTCGGTCTGGGAATAGCAACCGTAGCATCGCTGGTGGTGGGTGTTCCGGCCACTTGGTTATGGGGATTGAAAGGCGCAATCTGGGGCAGCAACGCAGCCGACGTCTTTTCGTTCGTGGCGCTCTGGTGGGTACTGAAGCGCAAACTGGCCGCAGACAGCCCGGAGGTGGCGCTTTCGTCCAAGCTATTTGGCGCCAAAAAGTCCGTCGCCTCCGTGCCCATGGAAGTTTCTGAGGAAGTCTAGTTGGACACTGTTGTGAAATTCACCGGAATGATTTCTATAGATCAGAAGTAAGAACCAGATAAGCCCAGAATCGAGGAAATGGAATGACCGAGCCGAATAATACTGGTAGCAATTCCAATAACAATGGAAAGCAGAAAAAGCCTACTTCTGCTTATAAAAAATTACGGCGTAAATTTGCGCGCACTCCTTTCCGCGCTCCCCTCGTCTGGTGGCGTCATCGCGGCTTGAACCCGTCTGACATGTTCTTCTGCGCCTATCCAAAGTCCGGCACGACCTGGGCGCGTTTTGTGCTGTTCGAAATGCTTTCGGGAATGGCCTCTGGCTTCAAGGCGACAAATCAGCAGATGCCGGGCGTTGGCTTGCATCACAATGCGCTGAGGCTGCTGCCCAATGGCGGACGCCTGGTTGCCAGCCACGAGTACTTCCGCAAGGAATATCACCGCTCCATCTACATGGTTCGCGACGCCCGCGACGTGTTGCTTTCAGAATTTGCATTCCTGAGTGCGCTCGAATACTACACCGGTGATCTGGATAGCTTCGTCAACACTTTCCTTTACACCGTCGTCAGCGCCTATGGCCCCTGGCATAAGAACGTGACTTCATGGCTGGACTCTCCGATCGCCAACAACGGCAACATGCTGCTCGTCCGCTATGAGGATCTTCGCAAGGATCCGGTTCCGCTATTTGCCCAGATGGCGGACTTCCTCGGTGCAAACGTTTCTGAAGAGAAGATCAAGCAGGCCGTTGAAAACAATTCCATTCAGAATATGCGCAAGAAAGAGGACAAGGAGCCAGTACGCGCTTCCATCAAAGGTCGCTTTGTGCGCGAGGGAAAGGTTCGCGGTTGGGTTTCCAAACTCACTCCGGAACAGGTAGCATTGATTGATAAAGTCGCTGGTCCGACGCTCCAGCGCCTGGGCTATTCCCTCGGTTCCGAGATCCTTAAGGAGCAATCGCAAGAGACTGCGGAAACCGTTGTTGAGGCACCGGTGCACGCCTGATTTACCCAGGAAACTTACACGTCATCCCGCGCGAGAATATTGACTTTATCTATGGCTGACAAAGGCACGACATGGCTGAACGGTTCGGCAATTGTGAGCCGCTCCGATACTGCTCCAGCCCTGTCCTCATCTCGAGCCGATCTTATTCGGACGCTACTGATTGCGGGCGCGATCACTGCTTGCTCCACGGTATTTCTCCATTTCGTTCCGGAGCCGTGGATGTGGGAAAGCCTGCGCATCATGGCAGTCGGATTAGTTCTGCTCGCATCGTTCTACCTGCCGATGGGCAGGCCGAAGCCGGCATTTGTAATCTGGTTCATTCTGCTCATCGGAGAGTGCATTTTCTTCCGCGAAGGTGACGTTTACTCGAACGCAAATGCCTATGCCGGAAACTTCCCGACCGCTGCTTATGGCGAAGCAATCGCCTGGATCATGTGCTTCATTGCTGTAATCGTGTGTTCCGCGCGCGTTCGTGGATTCATTTCGGAGCTGTTCAAAGGCGACTACAAGTGGGTTTCGCTCTTTGCTTT
>JASLEQ010000385.1 GCA_030151135.1 Candidatus Sulfotelmatobacter sp.
GATTCGCAGTTGCCGCTTGCCACCTACCTTCATTCCGGTCACACCTTCATCCCAGCCCTTGATGACGTCGCCCTTGCCGATGGTAAAGCTGTAGGGCTGATGGGCATCGAGGGAACTGTCGAATTTCTTGCCTGTGGTGAACCATCCGGTGTAGTGGACTTTGACTTTGTCGCCAGTGTTAGCGACCTGGCCGGTGCCAGTCTTGATGTCCCAATACTGAAGCCCGGAGTCGGTCTTCACGCCATCGCCCGTGACCTTTGTGGGAGCGTTGGTGTTTGGGCGGACAGGTGTAGGCCGGTGAGCCGAGGTCTGGCCGAAAAGCGACACAGCTATCAAGACCATTGCAAGCGCGAGCGCGGATCTCATCGTCTACTCCAGTGCGATCACGTCTATTTCCACCAACACATCTTTTGGCAGCCGAGAAACTTCCACCGTTGATCGTGCCGGTGGCGTTGCGCCGAAGTACTTTCCGTAGACTTCGTTCATGGATGGAAAGTCGTTCATGCTTTTCAGGAAGACGCCGCAACGGACGACCTTGCCGAGGCCACTGCCGGCGGCCTCGAGGATTTCTGAAAGATTGCGGAGGACGCGGTCGGTTTGCGCTGCGATATCACCTGCGATGACTTGCTGCGTTGCCGGATCGATCGCGATCTGACCGGAGGTGAAGATGAAGCCGTTTGCTTTCACGGCCTGCGAATAGGGGCCGATAGCTTGCGGGGCGTCTTTGGTAGAGATGATTTCGCGCATTTGTGGTTGTCAGTTCTCGCTAGTCGTAGATGCAATGAATGAGGGTCGGCTCGGTGGCCAATGCTCTGCCGCCGGGCATAACCATCATGGGGCGTCTGGGCCCTGGAACGCAAGGTCCGATGCAACAAAGGCGGCATTACCATTTGGTGGACGTGAATGGGAACTTTCACCGAACTCGGAAGATGGATGATGAAGAAAATTCTCTCACTTGTGGTGCTCACTCACATTTCTAGTAAACGACTTGTTAAGTCGTGGGCTGCGTTCTTTGGCCGTTTTGCGGTTTAAGCGTTGGCAGCTTTGGATTTTTCTTCGGACTTAGCGACTTCCTTATCGGGCAGTGCCCCAGCCGCGACGTCCTGGACGAATTCGCGGCGGCGTTCCGGTTGTCCTTTGCGCTCGATCTGGCGGACGCGACGGGTCGGCATGGTGCTGGGCTCCAGCGATACGATGCGGCCTTCGCGGACAACGATTTGTGAGCGGAACCAGTCCGTGCGGTACATGCGGCCGGCAGCGTAGAAGGTCATGGCAGCGGCAATGGGGCCCTCGAATTCGTATCCGGTGCAAGCGATGAGGCGCTTGCCCATTTCCTGCGTCCAGGTCATGCCGCCAACGAGGGGATCGTTGAGACGGCAGCGTTCAAAGGGCGTGGCGTGCGTCAGTTTGCGGAGTTGAAGAAGCTGGAGCAGGACCGAAGTCTTCGCCAGGTTGGTGACGATGACGCGGGCTTCGGTGTTGGAAATACGCTCCATCTTGATGTGGAGGTCGGGATTCCATTCGCGCTCGAACTCTTCGCGAGCGAGTTCCAAGTGGCGATCCGTAGCTTCGACGTAACGCAGCGTAGCGCGGGCAAGGATCACACTGAAGAATGTGGTCACGATGGTGGCGATGACCGGGATGTAGCTGATGAGGGTCGAAAAGGGAATGCGGAGCGAGTCAATCAGCTGCATGGGCTGAACGTGCATAGACGAACGCGGCTCCTACGGACGCGCTTGGGGGAGGGCGGCCGTGGAGGAGAGTTTAGGTTTTGGTGGTGGCTGGTTGTAGATGCGGTTGGTTGGTGGACGGTAATGTATGGGGTGAGTGGACTTTGGTAATGGCAGGAGCCCGACCAGTGGGGCTAAAGCCCGCGTTCTCGGTGTGCGTCTGACGCGGCGCTGAACGCGCCGCTCTTCCACGGCTGCGTACGCCTTCTCATCGGGCGGCGGAAGTTGAAAGGGTGGAGCTTTCGCGCGCGGGGGCGCGCGCGCCACACTACTCGAGGACGCTGTCGTCTAGCTTCTTTTTGCCCCAGTCGTCGGCGGCCTGGACGAACGCCAGAATTAGCGGGTGCGGGTTCTTTTCTGTTGAGGAGAGTTGAGGCTGGAATAGTGTTGCTTCATAGAAGCGGTGTGTGGGGGATTCGATCGCGCGGATTTCGCCCTGCGGTCCGCGGGCTACGACCGGGAATCCGGCTTCCATGGTGGTCCATTCAAATTCGGGATTGATTTCGAAGTTGCAGAAGAACTCTTCCGTGACCGTCTCTTTGTCTTTGCCGTAATACGTCTGCAGATAGGAACCGGGGCGAAGGCGGATCTCGGGGACTGCGCCGGAGAGTTTGGGGGCTTCTCCCTTGCGGTCAGGGACAACGCATGCGACCGGGTAGATGATGATGTTCTTGGATCCGGAATTGTTTTCGGCCGAATCGGCATCGGCGATGTGCAGCACGTTGCGTGCGAACTCGATGAAGGCGTATTGAAATCCGCCACAGGTGCCCAGGAACGGCCAGTCGCGGCGGCGCGCGAACTCGATACCCTTCAACATGCCGTCGAAACTCTTGTAAGGGCTGCCAGGCGACGCCCAGATCCCATCAAAGGACTCGAGGAGCTTTTCTGCGTCGGGCTTGGCGAGGGAGGGAGTCGGGATCCACTCACTTTTGACTTCCATTTTGAGCTTGTGGGCGGCGTGCTGGAGTGAGTCGTTGGTGGCATGATGCGAGCGGAATTCGGTGTTGAAGTCGCCGAGGATTGCTATGCGGACCGCGTCGCTCACGCGAATGATTGTACTAGAGGGCTATGTTGACTTCGTGGGGTGACTCGGGGTGCGGGTTAGCATCGTGGTGCATGGACCGAAGACGCGCGCGGGGGCGCGCGCGCCACACCTGCAGGCTGCACCTAGGATTTCATTGCTCTTTCGAATGCGGATTGGAAGCGGGCCATTTCTGGTTGAGTGCCGACAGTGACGCGGACCCAAGTGGGCATGATGGGCCAGATGCGTCCGACGAAGACGTTTTCTTTGGCCATCGCATCGCGGAGCTGCTGGCCAGGACGTTTGGTATCGACCATAAAGCAGTTCGATTGGGAGGGGATGAAAGTGAAGTTGTTTTGGGTGAGCCAATCGAAGGTTTGTTGGCGGATAGTTGCGTTGATGCGGCGGCGTTCCGGAACCAGGTCGGAATCTTTCAGGCTTGCGATCGCAGCCACGAGCGCCGTAACTGGCATGAAGTTGAACATACCGCGATTGCCGACTTTTTCGACTAAATCGGGACGGGCGATGATGAGTCCGCAGCGGATGCCGGCTAGTCCGTAGACCTTGGAAAATGTCCGCAGGACGATGACGTCTTTGCCTGCTTTGACCATATCGAGGCAGTTCGGGGCTTCGGTCAAGTGGATGTAGGCTTCGTCGACTACGACAATGGAATCTTTCGGTTTGTTCGCGACTAGATAATCGATGTCGGAGCGCGGAGTCATCGTGCCGGTGGGGTTGTTCGGATTGCAGATGTAGAACAGGCCTGCGTCCGGGGCCGCGGCGAGCATTGCTCTGACGTCGTGCGCGTGCGTGCTGGTTAATGGAACTTTTACGATCCGCGCTCCGCTATGTTCCGACATCATCATGCCAAGTTCAAATCCGGGATCGGCCGTGACGTAGCTTCTTTGTGGCGAAGTGAATGCGAGCACGCTGTGCGCGAGCGGTGGCGTGGATCCAACAGTAGCTTGTACGTGATCAGTACTCAGTCCCTCGATGGTCGCAAACGTCTTCACGAGTTCGTCGGTGAGGTTGTCGCCGTAGCGTCCACCTTGAGGGAGAATTGCTGCCATGGCTTCGCGTGCGCCTTGGCTGGGGCCGAGCGGGTTTTCATTGGAGTCGATCAGGACGGCATCCGGTGCAATCGAGCGTGGCTTCCGCGCCGCGGCCGCGAGCATGGGTTCGGTGCTGATGCGGAAGGCGCCGGCAACGGAAGCGGCGGCGGATAGATGCAGGAACGAACGCCGGGAGAAACTTGGCATGCGGAGGCTCCTGGGGAGGGAGTCTAGCAGGGAACGACCTATACCGTCATTGAGTTGTTTCGGGATTCCGTCTTTGGGTGATTGAGCGATTTAGCCATTTAAACAGCCGAATCGAAACGGTGCGCCAATCGCCCGATCTTTCAATCGCTCAATCAGTTTGAGTCTTCGCTTTTGCGGATTGCGTAGTAGCCGGCGCGGGCCTGGATCTTGTAGTTCTGTTTATTCTTGATCTCGATCTTGCGGTAGGTACCGTCCTGATTGGGATTGGTGGGTGTATAGCCAATGTTGTACTGGCTGCGAAGTTCATTGGCGATCTGGTCGAAGGCTTCTTTGAGCTTGTCGAACTTGTTGCCGACGTTGATGACGCGGCCACCGGTTTGCTCGGTGAGTTTGCGCATCTCGCCTTCTCCGGAGTATCCCATGCCAAACCCACCATAGAAGCCGCGATCGGCGCAGAGCAGGACGTATACGATGGCGTCGGCTTTTTGCGAGGCCTCGATGGCATCCTGAATTTTGAGTTTGCTGCCTTCATCCTGGCCGTCGGTGAGAAGGATCATGGCCTTGCGCCCAGTCTCTTTGGAGAGCATGTCATGCGCCGACAGATAGACAGCGTCGTACAAAAGCGTGCCCGGAGAGTTGTGCTGCGGAACCGGGCCTCCACCCATGCCGGGGATCCCGCCGCTGGTGAAATCCGTGTTGATCTTTGCCTTATTGAGAGCGGCCTGAAGCCGGTGCGTGTCTCGTGTGAAATCCTGCAGAAGGTCAACGCTGATATCGAAACTGATGACGTAAGCTTCGTCCTTATCGGTAAGAACCTGTTTCAGGAAGGCGCCGCCGACCTCTTTTTCCATGTCGAGGACGTTGCGCTGGCTGCCGCTAGCGTCAATCATCAGGCCAAGCGTGAGCGGGAGATTCGACTCGGCGGTGAAGTATTTGATGGTTTGAGGCTTGCTGTCTTCGGCGATGGTGAAGTCGTCCTTGGTCAGGTTCGGGATGAGGGCGCCGTGCTTATCTTTCACGTTGAAGAAGAGCTGAACGACGTTGACATTGACTTTCACCGTCTCCCCAGGCTTCTGGTCCTGGTCGGATGGCTGCGGCGACTGCTGGGCGGCAGCGCCCCAAGCGAGAAAGATGCTGGTCGTGACGAGTACAGACAGAAGTCGATGAAAATCAAAGCTTTTCAGCATCTGGGACTCTCGTGCGGAGATTTTTGTTAGTCTAATCCTTCAGCGTTAGATGCACCAAACAGCATCGAATTGGCATCCCAGAGGTTGCGGGAGCGGATTTTTTGGCGAGTGCGAGGATGAAGGTGGAGCGATTAGCGCGCTTTGCGAGATTCTCGAACAGGTTTGTTTGCTTTTTTCGGGTCAGGTCGAGTGTGGAGAAAAGCCTTATCGTCTCTACGGAACTCAGGTGGGCCAGAAAGTCCATCCAAGAGTTCAAGCCCGGGAGTTCGCCCATAGCGGCCGCGAGTGTCGGATTGTGCAGGGTCTTGACGGTCATAATGGTGGCGGTCGCAGCCATTTTTCTCTTGTCGGATGAGGGATTGGCGCAGTCTTCGCAGCCCCAGAGCCAAAATCCTCCGGCGGGGAGTTCGCCATCTTCGCAAGATATTCCCGACGCGCCTTCGGCCGTGCAGCCGCCGACACCGAAGCCTGCTCCTGAGACTGAGAGTAAGCCTGACCAGACTGCGGAACCCGGAGAGTCTTCTTCTGGGGGAAATTCGGGCGCGAACAACGGCGCCCCGGCACAATCACAGGGGCAGCAAACTCCGCCGCCAATGCCTCCGGTGGAAACGGTGCCGGCTGGAAGCGTTCCTGCGGGAGATCAGGATGCAGGTCCGAAAAATCAGATCAATCCCAGTGAGCCGTTGTACCGGCTGCGAGTGACGACGAGTTTCGTTCAGATTCCGGTGGCCGTGAGGGACGACAGTGGCCGGCCGGTATATGGGCTCACCTACAAAGATTTCACGGTAAACGAGAATGGCAAACCCCAGACTTTGAGCTACTTTACGAGTGATCCATTCCCGCTGTCGGTGGCAATCGTACTGGACTTGGGGATGGCAGACGTAGCTTTTCAGAAGGTGAACCAGACGTTTGGTTCGCTGGTGGGTGCGTTCGGTCCTTACGATGAAGTGTCGCTCTACACGTATAGCAGCACCGTAAGCCAGGTCTCGGATTTTACGAAGCGAACGGATAAGCTGACAGCCTCGCTGGATGAGATGAAGTTGGTGCGCGGCCACAATAATGGGCCGCCTGTACTAGGAGGGCCGCTCGGTCCGCAGCCGCCGGAAGTGAATGGAATTCCAGTGGGAACGGCTGGGCCGCCGCCGGTGTACACGCCGCCGAAAGAGGCGCACGTTCTGAACGATGCGATTTTGCGAGCGGCGCTGGATCTAAGCAAACGGCCGCGCGGAGTGCGCAAGGTGATTTTCGTGATCACCGATGGGCGGGAATACGGCAGCCGGGCCAGCTATAAAGACGTGCTGAAGCTGCTTGAGACGCGTGACATCCAAGTGCGAGGCGTAGTCGTGGACCAAGGCGCTCTGCCTGTTTACAAGCAGCTCGAGAAATTTCATCTGAAAGGGCAAGGCTACAGCAACATCCTGCCGAAATATGTGTATGCCACGTGCGGGGGCCAGGTTTATAGCGAGCTGACGCGTAACGCGATGGAAGACGCATACGGGCAGATTACGTCCGAGGCGCGAAATCAATACACCTTAGGCTATGTGCCCAAGCCGACGACGGATAGTTCGGCATATCGGAGTATCGAAGTGGTCGTCCACCGCAAAGGTCTAAAGGTTTCTGCGAAAGACGGTTATTACCGAATTCCGACGCAACGGTGAGCCGATTCAAGTGCTTTCCCGAGCCACCTCGGGCGCCCAAACAGACGGGTAACTTCCTCCGGCCGCAGGGAGCTGTTGAAACGACGGCTTTTACTGGCTGGGGTCACCTGAGTAACCTGCGGCGCATACCGTCCGTGTGATATAAAGAGCCCGAGCCTCCAAAAAGGACGGACGTGTAGGCGGACAGCCCCCGAGGGTGTGTCCGCGTTTGAGGAAAGCCTTTGAGTTTCATCAACTTCGCAGCCCGGGAAATCAACTGCAAAATCGTCTACTACGGCGCCGGGCTCGGCGGTAAGACGACGAACCTGCAGGTGATCTACCAGAAGACTGCGGACCAGCAGAAAGGGAAGATGATTTCGCTGGCGACCGAGACCGAGCGAACGTTATTCTTCGACTTTCTGCCACTGGATCTCGGTTCAGTCCGGGGATTTAAGACCCGAATTCACCTCTATACCGTCCCTGGGCAGGTCTTCTATGATGCCAGCCGGAAGCTGATTTTGCGGGGGGTGGATGGCATTGTTTTCGTTGCCGACTCGCAAGAGCAGCGGATGGACGCGAACGTCGAAGCGCTCGAAAATCTGATGGCGAATCTGAAGGAGCACGGGTACGACTTCAACAAGATTCCGTACGTGCTCCAACTGAACAAGCGCGACTTGCCGAATATTCTTCCCACTGACTTGCTTTCGACCGAACTCCGCAAGAAAAATGAACCTATCGTTGAGGCGGTGGCGTTTCAAGGCGTCGGCGTTTTCGAAACGCTGAAAGAAATCGCGAAACAGGTTCTGACCGAGTTGAAAGCCGGCGCGTAGCTCACTTCTCGGATGCTAATTGGATTCAAAGGCCAGGCTGGTTTACTTCCCTCCTGTGGACGACTAAGGTACTGATCCGTCTAAGACCCTGGTGCGTTCTCATCTACAATTGCTGTCCACATAAACTTCAAGAAAAATTTCTGGAGAGAGAGATGCGTGATCTGCGTAGCTGGCTTCTTCTTGCTTTGTTGCTCGTCTTCCCGTTGGTAATTTTCGCTCAGAATTCTTCCGAGCACGGCATCGAAACCGGTGATCTGGACCGTTCTGCGCAGCCTTGCGACGACTTCTATCAATTTGCGAACGGCACATGGAGGACGCAGAATCCGATTCCAGCGTCGCAGGCACGCTGGAGCCGGCGCTGGCAGGCTGGCGAGAATGCCAAGGACAGGCTGCATGATGTGCTGGAAGCCGCGGAGGCGGACAAAGGAGCTGCAAAGGGAAGTACGGATCAGGTTATCGGCGATTACTACGCGGCGTGTATGGATGAGACGCGAGTGAATGCGCGAGGAATGGACCCGATCAAGCCGTGGTTTGCAAAGATCGATGCGGCACGGGATTTGGCGGCGCTGCAAAATGTGATTGCAGATCTCCAGGATATCGGGGTAACGGCGCCGTTCGCCATGGGGAGCCAACCCGATCCCCATAAGCCGTCCTGGTCCCTGGTGGATTTTGGGGCGAGCGGGTTGGGCCTGCCAGACCGTGACTACTATGTGAAGCCGGAGGCTCGATTCAAGGAAGCGCGCGAGAAATACGTGGCGCACGTGACTGCGATGTTGAAGCTCGCGGGATGGGACCAGAAGTCGGCAGTGGCTGGCGCGCAATCCGTCATGTCGATGGAAACGAAACTCGCAGAGGCTTCTCTGGATAATGTGGCGCTGCGCGATCCGGCGGCAACCGATCACAACACGACACTGGCGCAACTGCAGGCGATGGCTCCCCATTTCGACTGGGCCAGCTACTTCAAGCACGAACAACTTCCCGCCGACGTGGATATGAACATCGATCAGCCGAAATTCATGGAGGAAATGGATCGGCAGATGCAACAAACGTCACTGCCGGACTGGAAGCTATATCTGAAATGGCAACTTCTGAATTCGGTGGTCAACTCGCTTTCGGCGCCGTTCGTGGAAGAGAATTTTGCGTTCTACGGGAAATATCTGGCTGGCGTTGCAGAGATGAAGCCGCGCTGGAAGCGCTGCGCCGAGCAAGAGGATCAATTACTCGGCGAGGCATTAGGAAAGAAATATGTGGAGAAATACTTCCCGCCGGAAGCGAAAGCACGCATGCAGGAGATGGTGCGCAACCTGCTGGCGGCGATGCGCGATGACATCCTGACGCGCCCGTGGATGAGCGACGACACGAAAGAGAAGGCGATGGCGAAGATCGCGACTTTCAATCCAAAGATTGGGTACCCGGACAAATGGAAGGACTACAGTCACGTCGAGATCCGGCGCGACGCTTATTTTGACGACATGATCGCTGGGCGAAAATTCGTGCAAGATGATGACCGAGCGCAGATCGGGAAGCCGGTGGACCGTGAGCGGTGGGGAATGACACCGCCGACATCCGATGCCTACTACAATCCATTGCAAAATGAAATCGTGTTCCCCGCGGGCATCCTGCAGCCTCCAGCATTCGATATCAATGCGGTGGATGCGGTGAATTATGGCGCCATCGGGGTGGTGATCGGCCACGAGATTTCGCATGGATTCGACGATCAAGGAGCGCAGTTCGATTTCCTCGGTAGACTGCGCGACTGGTGGACGGATGCGGACTTGAAGAATTTCCAGACGCGCGCGGCTTGCGTGGCGGATCAGTTCGATCATTACTTCATTGAGAAAGATATCCATCACAACGGGAAACTCGTACTTGGAGAGAGCATTGGAGATTTGGGTGGCGCGAAGATCGCCTATCTTGCGTATGAGAAATCGCTGGAGGGCAAGCCGCGTCCGGCGGACATCGATGGGTTCACTCCGGAACAGCAGTTCTTTATTGCCTGGGGCCAGTTCCGCGGAGATGAGATTCGTCCGGAAGCGGCGCGGCTGATGGTGCAAAGTGATCCACATCCGATTGCGAAGTATCGGGTGATAGGGCCGCTGTCGAATCTGCCAGAGTTTCAGAAGGCGTGGAGTTGCAAAGCGGATGCGCCAATGGTGCGACCGGAGGGCAAACGCTGCGAAGTGTGGTAATCGGATTTCCCTTGTGCTCCGGGGCGCAATCGGCACGCCTGGAGTGCGGACCTTTTGGGGCAGTTCAGGAAACAAGATGCGCAACAGTGGCTTCCGTATGCTGTTTGATCTATAGCGGCAGCGGGACCTTGAGTGCTGTATCTCGGATGAAGCACAGGG
>JASLEQ010000388.1 GCA_030151135.1 Candidatus Sulfotelmatobacter sp.
TCGCTTACGGCAGACCAGACGATGAAGGTCGAGCGTATTTATGCGGGAAGCTATCCGTGCGAAGAGCAGGACGATTTCATATGGGTCTACATTCCCGATGCGGGGCCGCCGGGGGCGGGATTCAGCAAGCCGGCAGAAGCGTGCGAACCGGCTCCGACGATAGAAAAGTTCAGTTCGAAATACAAGGTGGCGTACCTGCAGGCCGAGATGCCGGTGAGCATCGATCACGGAATTATTGGGCTGATGGATCCGGCGCACGGACCGTTTGTGCACCAGGCGTGGTGGTGGAGGACGCGGCACAGCATTCACGAGAAGCAGAAGAATTTCGAGCCGATTCCGAACGGTTTCCGCATGTCGGCGCATACGCCCAGCTCAAATTCCGCGCCCTACAAACTTTTGCGGCTGTATGCCGATGCGGACTCGATATCGACGACCATCGATTTTATTCTTCCGAACATCCGGACGGAGACGATCCGGGCGGGGAAGTACTGGTTTTCGAGCCTGACGACGGTGACGCCCATTACGCGCACGCAATGCCGGATTGACGTGGTCGCGGCGTGGAACCTGTTCCGGTGGGTGCCATTCGTCCCAGAGGTATTGAAGTTTATTTTCGCGAAATTCGTGGAGCAGGACCGGCGGACGATGGAAATGCAGGCGGAAGGTCTGAAACACAATCCACATCTGATGCTGATCGATGACGCCGACCGCCCGGCGAAGTGGTATTTCCAGTTGAAAGCGGCGCATCTGGAATCGAAACGCAGCGGGCAACCGATGAAGCATCCGATGGCAGGGCCGGTGACGTTGCGATGGCGGAGTTAGCCGACTCGCTAACAGCGTACAGACTCCCGGGAAGCAGCCTTGTGCGGGCGGTTATCATCGAAGCGCCATGGCCGCACATCGCAGACGATCGTTTTTCGAACAGCATTCCCTGAGCCTGGTCTCGGGGATCATTCTCATCACATGGATTGTTCTGTATGCGCGATCCAGTCCCAGCACACATTGGGGATCGTTCTTCGGCAATGCTATTGCCGACTGGAGCGGCCTGCTGGTGACGGTGCTGGCGACGAAATTTTTCTTTGAAATCGGATCGGCGGAAAGCCGGCGCCCGCCGCACCACTGGCTCAGTCCGCTGCGGGAGTTTGTGCAGGACCATTCGCTGACGATATTTCTCGTGATCACGGGCGCAGGATGGGTTTGGCTGTTCGCGATCAGCAATCCGATGTCGAAGTGGGGACAGGTGGTGGGAAACATTGTTTCGGAGTGGACTCAAATCTTCGGGATGGTGCTACTGACGAAGCGCCTGCTGGAGTTCCGTTCGAAGGAAAGCCGAAAGTAGAAGGCGTTCGACGGGCAGGGGAATTTTAAAACTTGAGGCTGGGCCGCGGGGCTGGACGTTGTCGGGCCGGGAATTTTCGGTTTATTCGGTGACCAGCCAGTCCATGGCTTGTTCGCGGGTTTCGAAGGTCGGAAAATCACGTTGCGAGAAGTTTTTGAAATTCTCGTAGAAGACGTGCGGCAGGCTGTCGGTACCGACCCAAGCCGACTTCTTGACGTAGGGGCGGTCGAGCACAAGGACCTCTTTAATTTTGGTGGCGACTGCCTTATCAATTTTGGCGCCACTGAAATCGGCCAGGGTTAATACGGATGCCGGGGCATGGCGGGCAACATCGGCGCGTACCAGGTCGAGAAGCACCAGCATATCTTTTCCCTGACAATGGCTGAAGTCGATGAGAAAGATCGGATGGCCCTTGTGCTTGAGGAAGCGCAGACGATTTTTCGCTTCATCATCAGAGATCATGGAAGCAATCCTTCCACCACGGTGTAGGCCTCACCCAGCGCGGAATCGAGCGCGGAGGCATCTTTTCCGCCAGCCTCGGCGAGGTCGGGACGGCCGCCGCCCTTGCCGCCGACTTTCTGGGCGACTGGGCCAATGACCTTGCCAGCCTGCAGGCGCGAAGTCAAATCTTTGGTGACACCCACGATGAGGGCTACGTTTCCATCGGAAGCGGATCCCAGCACGACCACGCCGGAGCCGATCTTGTCGCGGAGTTGATCGACGAGGGTCCGGAGCTGAGGGCGCTCGAGGTTGTCGACGCGATGCGCCAGCACCTTCACACCCTTCACGTCTTTGATCTTCTCGGCGATATTGGAGGTAGAAGAAGATGCGGATTTCATGCGCGCCTGGTCGAGTTCGCGGGCCAACCGCTTGATCTCGGCATCTTTCTTATCAAGCTCAGCCTTCAGGGCGTCGGCGGGAGACGCAGCATCGGTATGGGCGGAAAAGGAAGCGACAACATTTTCCAACTGGTGATCCTTGCGGAAATGCTGCAGGGAACCTTCTCCTGTAATTGCTTCCACGCGCCGGACGCCGGAAGAAACGCTGCCTTCTTTCAGAATCTTGATGAGACCGATTTCGCCGGTGGCGGCGGTATGCGTTCCGCCACAAAGCTCGGTGGAGAAATCATCAATCTTGATCACACGCACTTTGTCGCCATACTTCTCACCGAAAAGCGCCATGGCGTGATATTCGTTGACGGCGACGTCGATGGGAACATTCTCGATGACATCGACCCGGCGATTGCGGAGCACTTCTTTATTAATGATGTCTTCGATGTCCTGCAGTTCTTCGTCAGCGACTGCGGTGAAATGCGAGAAGTCAAAGCGGAGATGGCCGGGCGCGACCAGCGATCCGGCCTGCTTGACATGTTTGCCCAAAACCTCGCGCAGACCGGCGTGAAGCAGGTGGGTGGCCGTGTGATTGCGCATGGTGGCTTCGCGGATCGCGGTATTCACGACAGCGTCGACTTTCTGGCCGACTCGCAGCGGCGACTTGGCAATGACTTGATGCGCGCGGACGCCCTGAACCGGGTAGTAGCAGCCCTTCACGTCGGCGATTATCGTATTGTGATCGTCGGAGTAGAGCCATCCGCGATCTCCCACCTGACCACCGGCCTCGGCATAGAAAGGCGTGTGGTGAAGAATGACTTCGCCTTCTTCACCCGGCTTTAGTTCCTTCACTCCCTGGCCGTTGCGGATGATTGCGAGCACTTCGCAATCGTTGGAACGCGTGTGGCGATAGCCTTCAAACACAGACTTTGGCAGCTGCTGATAGACGGGGTTGGCCGTCTGCTTCGCGGCGCCTTTCCAGGAAGCGCGAGCGCGGGCCTTCTGCTCGTCCATGGCGCGATCGAAACCGGCACGATCAAATGCGATTCCCTGATCTCTCGCTGCGTCCTGCATGAAATCAAGTGGCATGCCGAAGGTGTCGTAAAGCTTGAATGCATCCTCGCCGGCCAGAGTTTCGGGAGAATGTTTAAGCAAGTCCTCCAATTTTTCGAGGCCGACTTCCATGGTGTGCGCGAAGCGAGTTTCTTCGGCGAGCACGGCCTTGGAGACGCGATCGGCAGCCTCGTTCAGCTCCGGATACGCATCGTTCATCAGATCGCGCACCGCGAACACCATCTGATAGAGGAACGGTTTGGACTGGCCGAGGAGGCGGCCATGCGTAATGGCGCGGCGGATGATCTTGCGCAGCACATAGCCGCGACCTTCGTTGGAAGGAAGCACGCCGTCTGCAATCAGGAATGTTGCGGCGCGGGAGTGGTCGGCGATGACGCGCAGAGAAGCCGCTGATTTGGTGTGAGACTCTTTGTCCAACTCTTTGTTCAGAGGCGCCCCGGTTAACTCCGCGGCACGCTTGATGAGCGGAGTGAAGAGATCCGTCTCGTAATTGGAGATGACGCCCTGCAGGACCGCGGTGGTGCGTTCCAGGCCCATGCCCGTGTCGATAGAGGGTTTCGGAAGCGGCGTCAGCTTTCCGGACGCATCGCGGTCAAACTGCATGAACACCAGATTCCAAATTTCCACATAGCGGCCGCACTCGCAGCCGAACTGGCAATCGGTGTGTCCCTGATCGGAAGCGATGGCGCCCATGTCGTAATGAATCTCGCTACAAGGGCCGCAGGGTCCGGTATCGCCCATCTGCCAGAAATTATCTTTCAAGCCCATCTCGTAGATGCGCTCTTTGGGAACGCCCTGGCCGACCCACAGGTCGTAGGCTTCGGCATCACGCTGGAGGCCGCCCTCACCGTTGAAGATGGTTACGTACAGCTTGTCTTTAGCGATTCCATACCATGCCGGCGACGTGACAAGTTCCCAGGCATAGGCGACCGCATCTTTCTTGAAGTAATCGCCGAAGGAAAAATTGCCGAGCATTTCGAAGAAGGTGTGATGGCGATTGGTGAAGCCGACATTTTCGAGGTCGTTATGCTTGCCACCGGCGCGCACGCATTTTTGCGAAGTGGTAGCGCGGGAATAGTCGCGCTTCTCGAGGCCGAGAAAGACGTCTTTGAACTGATTCATGCCCGCGTTGGTGAACAGGAGCGTGGGATCGTTCGCCGGGACGAGCGAGGAAGAGTGCACTTCCTTGTGCCCCTTCTGCACAAAGAAATCCAGGAATTTTCTGCGAATTTCAGAGCCTGTGAGCATGGACAGTCAATTCTAAATGACTCTGGAGCGCGGCATCGAGGTGATTCGAAAAGGGGCGCGAACCGGCGACCTGGGCAAACAGCCGGGTTACGGCCTCATTTTGGTTGGTTAAGGCGGTCGCGGTCGAGGGACGGAATTTTCTGCCTGCGGGCGGAACAATCGATCAGGTTTGCGAGCCGTTTGAGGCGGGTATCTTGCCGCTTGGCGCTCACGACCCAA
>JASLEQ010000408.1 GCA_030151135.1 Candidatus Sulfotelmatobacter sp.
TCCTAAAGACCGAGATACGGAGGGCGAACGCTTTCGGCGCTCGCCCTCACAGTTTGTCTGGTACGAATTGTTACTTTGGCTGCTAGTTGACGGTAAAGCTCTGGGCACTCAGAGCGCCGCCTCCTGGTGTCGTGACTGAGATTTTGCCGGTGGTGGCGCCGGCGGGAACTGACGCCGTGATCATTGTGTCGGAGTTGACGGTGAACGAGGCAGCGACGCCATTGAATGCGACCTTGGTTGCTTGAGCGAGGCCTGTGCCGTTGATCGTCACGGAAGTTCCGACGGGGCCGCTTGGAGGTGTGAAGCTCGCGATTGTCGGCGTCACGCGGTAAATGGAGAGGGTCGACAGAGTTGCGGAGCCTGTTGTCACTGTGACTTTGCCGGTCAGAGCGCCTGCGGGAACCGTGGCCAGGATGAAAGTCTTACCCGCCACTTTCGCGGTGGTCGCCGCGGTGCCCCCAAACTTCACTACCGAAGCAGCGCTGAAGCCCTGGCCCAGGATGCCGACCTGGGATCCTTCTTTCCCGTTGCGGACGTTGACCAGCGAAATGAACGGACTGTAGTTGGTGCTCACGCTGTAGAAGGTTCCACTGCTGGCAACTCCGCCCTGGTAGGTGGTGCTGTAGAGAGTGCCATTCGTGGAAAGCAACAATGGGGCGAAGGGTTGGATACTGTTCGATGGGCCGAGGGGATAGACGTAAAGGTTCTTGTACACACCCTTTGTGGTGATGTCGAATAGACCCGCCGGGCCGCAGCCACCGCCAGGGCAGTCAGTAGCCATGCCATAGAGAAGGCCATCCAAACCCTGAGTTAGCGGCAATCGTGGATACGCACCGTCGGTTTGATTCGGGAAGTTGTAGAGAACAGTCTCGACGCCGGCCGGGGTCAACTTGAAGATCGTGCCGTAAGAGTCAGCACCACCGTATTCAGTCGTCCCGTAGTAGTTGCCGTCGGAGCCTTGAATCAGGTTCGTGTAGGGGTTCGCGCCGTCCGTGGTTCCGCCCTTGAAGGTGTAGACCAGCGATTCGGCACCGGCGGCGGAAATTTTAAAGACCGCGCCATCGCTGATGATCCAGCCGTTGCCCATACCCCAGAGGTTTCCATCCGTGCCTTGCACCAGGCCTAATGGTTCTGCCGTGTCGTTCGGGGGGCCCTGAAAGCTATGCAGCTGCGTGTATGTGCCGGTAGGAGACATCTTATAGACGGTGCCGTATCCGTTTGCGCCGCAAAAACCAGTTGTGCCGTAGAGATTTCCATCCGTCGCCTGAATTGGCGGAGCGAGGGGATGGCATCCATCGGCGGTGGTCCCGAGGAAGGTGTGCATTACCGTGATCGTCCCGGTGGGCGTCAGCTTGATCAGGGTGCCGTTGTTCGTCGGGTCGCTGTAACAGGAGCCGTAGAAATTGCCATCGGTGGCAAGCACCAGGCCGTTGCAGTTGGTTCCTTCAACGTCGGTCATCGAAGCGAGCGCGGTGAGCACTCCCGTGGAGTCGATCTTGTAAAAGACACCCTGGCAGCATCCGTTGCCCGATGAGGAGATCCCGTAGAAGAGTCCATCTCGTCCCTGCGCCATATTTCCCTGCGGGTTGGTGGGCTGAGTATTGTTGCTGTTGGACTCGAAGTTGAAAAGGGTATTAACGGTTTGAGCCGGGAGGGGGACGGCTGCCGCCACGAACATCATGATGAGAGCCGCCGCGGTGAGTACCATGGCAGCCGCGCTGTGCTTATTTTCTTTGTCTTTCACGTTGCGATCGAACAGCTTCATGATCGTCTCCTGGGAGTGATGGTTTGGAATCATCAGGGGAAATGGCTGCGGCCGCTTGCAGGACGGCCGTCTGGTGCAGGCCGACTCTCGCCCGGATTCAGACGACGGTCAATGGTCTGCGAGCGACGCGTGTGCAGCATCCAAGCGACGAGGTATGTGGGTTAGATCGCAACCAGTTACAAGAGGTTCTTGTCTGGCCGTACGTGGCCTGGAGGTGCCAGTTCTTCGTCGGTCTCGCGATGGTAAACTAAGGATCCCCCGACGTTGACCTCCATGAGCGTCTCCAGCGGTCCTCAGAAAATTGTTCGGTTCGGTGTGTTCGAAGCCGACGTGTGCGCTGACGAACTGCGGAAGAACGGGATACGCGTCAAGATCCAGGATCTGCCGTTCCGAGCCCTGAAACTCCTGCTTAGCCGACCAGATGAAGTCATCACCCGCGAGGAGTTTCGAAAGGAACTCTGGCCGCAAGACGTGTTCGTGGATTTTGACCGCGGAATCAGCAGCGCGATTAAACGCCTGCGCGATGCACTCGACGATTCTGCCGATAATCCCATATTCATCGAAACCGTGGACCGCCGCGGATATCGCTGGATTGCTCCCGTTAGTTTTCTCGAACCGGAATCCACGACAGCCGGCAAAACGGCTGAGGAGACGGGGAAATCTTCAGCGAAGACGGCACTTCCGCCATCTGCAGTTCCCTGGAGAACTTTGATTTATACGCTCCCAGTGCTGGTTTTGGTATTCGCGGTTTGGATCTTCCGACCGGCCTATCGCAGCGCCAAGGCCGGCAATAAATCCATCACACAAGCGCAGGTCAGTACGCTTCACCGCGCCGCGAACCGGGAGGCGGAAGATTATTACCTCAAAGGACGGTTTTACTGGAACCAGCGTACTCCCGAGAGTCTGAACCAAGCCGTGGACTCATTTACCCAGGCCATTGTTCACGATCCCGGTTACTCGGACGCATATGTCGGTCTGGCCGACTGCTACAACCTGCTGCGCGAGTACACGATGATGCCTGCCGGGGAAGCCTATCCACGCGCGCTGGCAGCGGCAAAGAAGGCGGTGGAGTTGGATGACGGTTCTTCGGCAGCCCACGCGTCGCTGGCTTTCGTTTCATTTTTCGGAATGTGGGACGCGGGAACGGCGGACCAGGAATTCCGTCGCGCTATCGATCTCGACCCCAACAACGCGAATGCGCACCATTGGTATGCGACTTATCTTTCGGCGGTCCGCCGCTTCGATGAGTCACTGAACGAGATTGACCGCGCCCAGGCGATCGATCCGAATTCGGCATCGATTTTGGCGGATAAGGGACGCCTTCTCTGGGTTGCGGGACGCACCCAGGAAGGACTGCCCCTGCTGCGGCAGCTCGAGCAAGCTAATCCGGATGCCATGTCTCCGCATCGATATTTGAGATTCGCTTACATCGAAATGGGCGAGTCTGCCGAGTACCTTGCAGAAATGAAAAAGGAAGCCGCCCTGCTCCACGATGGCTCGCTTTCGGCGATCGCGGAAGCCGCGGAAAAGGGCTTCGTCGCACGTGGCTTCGAGGGCATGCTGCAGAGTCAGGCCGAACAACAGGAAAAGGCGTACAGCCAGGGGAAACTCTCCCCTTTCTTCTTAGCGGAAACGTATGCGCGCCTCAAGAAGGAAAAGGACGCGATGAAGTATTTAAGCGTCTGCTACGACCGGCATACGGATGAAACCCTGAACATTGCTACCGACCCAG
>JASLEQ010000453.1 GCA_030151135.1 Candidatus Sulfotelmatobacter sp.
ATGGGTCGGCCAATTCGCCTGGAGACCAACAGCTCTACGGTCTTAGCTCATGTTCAAAACTTAACCAGGAGTTATGCAACTACGGAGCGCCTCCACCTGCAGTTTCTTTGGCGAATCGTCAGCGACGCGAGCTCGGGACTATTTCCGCCGTTGTCGCGCCGAATCGGCTTTAGCGACGGAAGTCTGCGGTTCGTCAACCTTAATCAGCGGGCCTTCCTCGCCATTGATCTGGATGCACATGAGGCCACCGCCTTTTTGTCGCCAGAACTGTGCGAGGACGAAATGGGCTTCTACTCTGTGGTTCTTTCCGATCTTTTCGATTTGAGTTCTGCCATGTTGGGCCTGACGGAAATTATGGCCGGATTAGTCGCGGCGAACGGCCGTGGATTACTTGTATTCGGTTCGCCCCGCAGCGGAAAAACGACTTCTTGTTACTGGGCAGGCAAGATGGGCATGGAGTTACACGGCGACCAGGTTACGTGCCTCGAGGTCGTTTCAGGAGAACTGCGAGGCTGGGGGCAGTTGTGGCCAGTCGCGTTTCGTCCGGAAACGCAGGAGTTTCTTCCTGAAATACAGCGGCTCACTCGCCCTATGCGCTACCGCGATCTGAATCTATTGTGTCTTGATCATCGGATCTTTCTTCCCGCGGAGGCCTCCAGTGTTTTGCCGGTTGCATGCGTTTTCCTGGAGCGCTGTGCCGCGGATGTTCCACAATTGAAGCAGATTGACAAAGAGGAATTGACTGCTCTGGTGACGCGCAGTCTTCCATTCGTCGAGAACCGGCGCTTCGATCATCAGCGCAGAGAAGTGATCCGGCACCTCGCAGGTTTACCGGCCTACCATCTCCCTTATCCAGCAGATCCACGCACGGCCGCTGAATTGTTTCCTAGTCTGCTTGCCGGATAAAGGTCACGGGTTGCCCCTCTTAGATCAATCCGAGACGCAGGAGCACGGTGGATTGGGCACCCTTACGGCGAGTGTTGCGTGGACGGCCGTGCACCTGGTGCTTTCAGCGCTTTGCCTCGTTCACTGGCGGTCCGCCGATCATCGGTCAGGTTTCGACAGGTTCTCGTTGACATATCTTCTGCTCAAACTCTGCGGATCAGTTCAGTCGCTGTACTCAGGTATGGCGGCCTTTCGCTCCGAAAAGCTCCGGCAAGAATGGTGGGGAGTGAGCTCCGATCCCAATATCGTGCGATGGACCCAGTTGCTCATGATGGGGGATCTGGTCATCTTCTTCGACTATGCGCACTGGCGCACCTTGCGATGGTTGGCATTGCCATGCATTCAAACTTCGGGGCTTGTGGTGTACCTGCTTGCGAAGCTCTGGCAAATGTGGACTGACTTCTATTTGGCGGAGCACTTCACGGACCAGGAGGGGGCCCCGCCTCTGATAAAGAAAGGCCCCTTTCGTTTCATCCGGCACCCTCGCTATGCAGCGGTCATGTTGGGAAAAGTCGGTTGTGCACTTATTTTTGCCAGTGGTTTCGGATGGATTCTCGCCGTGGGCTGGGCCCTCATATATACGCGAAAGGTGAAGCGAGAGGAGGCGCACATGCGTGAAACGTTGGGCGATGAATACAAGCAATATTCGGGCAAGACCGCGCGCCTGATTCCCGGAATTTATTAGAAGCAGGAGATCCTCTTGAATCGAGTTCTGGCGTCGAAGATCGTCGAGAGTCTGTCTGCTCAGGTTGAGCCTGACGTCATCTACGAAGAGCTGAAACAGTTTGGAACGCCCATCCTCCCGCACGATCTTCTGCGACGGGTGGTCACCCGACGCTCGTATGGGATTTCGTTTCCAAGTTTCGCAGACGAAGATCTGCTTGCTGTTACGCTGATGGACACCTTTGCCCGCGTGGTGAATTATTGGCGCAAGCTGTCGTGGCTCTTGGAGATCGCCTATTTTATTCAACTGCGGAATACAGATGACGATTTTTGGGAGATCTTTTACAGAAGAATCGCAGACTCTGGGAAACTTCCAGACATTGCGGACCTCGTGTTCTTGTTTTGTGCCTCCATCTTTGGTGTAAATCTACCTGAACCTTTGCTTTACAGGATTTCTCGTTCCAATCCTGCATTGCGTCTTTGGGCTCGTCATTACGGAAAAAAATGGGCGTTGGCAGAATATCCGGGAAGCAAGCTCTCTTTGCTTGTGCAAAGCGAATTGATCCATGATCAACTGTCATGGAAGCGACTTAAGCGACGCAAGTTACTTCCATTGCTCTCAGGTCGCACGGTAGAACCAGATAATGCGGCGTCGGCCACGCAAGGGCAGTCAACGGGTAAGATGTCGCGGGTCATTGATCGAATGCGTTTTCACGGTCCCGCCACTTATGCTTACTTGCGAGAGCTTCCGAGATGGAATCGATTGCTGGCCCAAGGGGATTAGCGCACACAGACGCGTGCCACGGCCGTGAGTCCGACACCGCGCCCGCAGTCCGTCGCATACAGTAGACTGTTCCTATTTTCCCACGATGGAGACGTCGCATTGCATGCGGCATAGGTGAGTTGCTGTTCCATTCCACTGCTGAGATCGCGCACGAACAGATGCCATGAACCCCTCTGACGGCGACTGAACGCCAGGCGTCCGCCATCGGGTGAGATCGCAGGAAATCGAACTGCCCCAATGATGTTCATGGGTTCCTCATATTTGTCGTGGCTGACGAACATAAGATGCGGAGAATCTGCCGGACCAACTGCGGCGAAGACGTCTCCTGCGGAGGAAACGGATATTTCCAGTGTAGCGTTAGAAGCCGGGAGCACTAATTGGGGGTTGGGAAAAGTAGTTTGGGTGATCCATACTTCCGGCTGCCCTCGTTCATCACGAAGGAAAGCCAGCCATCTGCCGTCGGCTGACAGTGCCGGGTCGTGGCCCTCGATGAAGGGACTCCCGACGTCAATGGTCGAAGCGTATGGCGTACGGAAGATTCTGGATCGCGGCCCAGCAACCTCGGCATAGAGGGAGTCGGATGCGTTGCTGCCCGCTAATGACAGCACGTCGCTGGTCACAGAAAGTTCTTGCATGTCGCCATCTCGAACGGTAACCGCCGCATACTTCCTTTGCTGCATGTCAATAAACGCCATCTGGCCCGCAGTCGAAACCGCATCGTAAGTACGCACCCCGAATGGGGAACGTTGAAGGCGCGATGCAAAATCCTGAGAACGATAACGTATGGAGCGGCTATTCACCGCGAGGCATACCAGGAACATCGACGCGGCTATAAAAAGCACGCGTCGAGAGGACCTGATCCTTGCATGCTTTTGCATTCCGTATAAGAGCAAACCATAAAAAGACACAATGCCGGTGAGCCTTACGGGAACGTGTGTAGATATCGCGAGTGGGATTGGCATGCAGGCAAAGAAATAGGCAGTGCAAAGGGCGACCGCCAGCTTTGTGTTTGCTTGCCATAGGGTATCAGCCGTGATGACGGCGGCGAGGATCAGAAGCGTCGGATGATAACTTCCGGTTGTGGTCGAAAGAAGCAGGCACAAAGAGATGATTGCGGCCCACTCAACGGGGGACGTCGACTTCTTCTTACTTGGGGAGCACGTTAACCCGAATGCAACCAGGAGCGCTGTGGTGGTGGCGGACATCGCGATGACATAGAACGCCGTCGAGTTCACGAGGGGAGCAACATTCAATTGCGGCTCGTACAGGAAAAGATGGCTCCACAGAGTTGTGAAAGAGTTTCTCCAAAGATCGTAGGGCGCAAGCCAATCTCCACGAGAGACCTGCGGAAGAATCTCGGAGAGGAATACCGAGTGCACGGTCCAACCGAGTGTTGCCACCGAAATGCTCACCACCGCCAGACTGCCTCCGATGAACCCTGCGACCGCCGACCAGTTGCGCTTCCAAAGAAAGAACAAGAGGAACGGGGCGGGGAAAAGCTTTAGCGCGGCCGCTATTCCGATGAAGGCCCCGGAAACAAAATGTTTTCCCCGGACTGAAAAATAATATCCAGCGCATAGCAGCAACAAGAGTAAGACGTAATATTGGCCAAGCAGGAAGTTGGAATGCAGTGGAACAATGCACAAAAATGAGATGGAAATCAGCCAAGGCAGGCCAAGCAGAGTGACCTTTTTTAAGATCCAGATCGTAGCCGCGAGGAAACTAAGGTTTAATAGAAGCCAAATCCGTTTTGCGGTCAGCGGTGGGAATACGGTGAGAGGCGCGACGGGCAATGCACAGGCGGGAGGATTTGGAGCGAATCCGACCAGCCCCGGTCTTACTCCCAATTGATCATTTTGCCGCTGGAACCATGTCCACTCATATATACGATCCAGAGCAGTTCGAGATCGCGCCAACTTTCCGGCAAGATAATAATTTGGAAAGTCGCTATTAAGGTTTCGCCAGGCAGGAACGAACGCATGCCACAGGAACAGCGAGATCAAGGCAGTTGGCAGGATCCACTTTCCGAAGTGGAATAGCAGGAGGGGCACGCCTCTCTTCACGTCCGCCGCTGGAGACGAAACTGTCATGAGTGACTCTATGTTTCAGGCGCCACGGCAGCGCCAAACCCATTTCGACCGTTCTCTTCAGCGGCTGATAAGTTCGGTGACCGATGGCCCCGCATCTTCAAAATGGGCAGTTCGTCTCTCTTATTTCTGCTCATATTGCGGTTCCAGAAGATGAGTAATGCCGCGAACGAGAAAGGTTCCTTTCGGAGCCGCGAGGACGAAGGACATGGTTAACGTCGCGACATAAACGGTGGCTCCCACGCAGAGCTGTCCTACAAGAGCGACATAATGATGGGCGGGGAACCTGTAGGTGAGGTACCAGAGAACTACGATCAACGGTATGCAGAAGCCGATTGGACTCACAAACGTGTTCTTGATAAAAAGTGTTAGCGGGACGTCAAGCCGTCGGGTCACGTGTTGCGGAAGAAAAAATAGACTTGTGCAAACCAACGGCAGGGCAGTGCCAACCGCCACGCCAAGGATCCCAAGTCGTGGAAGCAACACCACACTGAGCAGCAAATTCACAACACCTTCCAGCAGAAGAGCGGAGGCCAGCATCTGGTGACGGCCGGTCCCCAGCAAGACCTTGGTTGACGCCGACTGCGCCAGATATAAGGCCCTCGGGATGATCAGAATTGCCAACACGAAGTACCCGCTCACGTATTTGGGGCCCACCCAGACCTCGATGATCGAGCGTCCCAGTATCACGAAGGCCGACACCACGGGAAATACAATGAGCGCACAGGCCCGGTTGCCAGTTAGCAGAACGCGCTGCACTTGCTGCTTGTCCCCTATTGCGTGAAATTGGCTCGCCATGGGAGTGAATATCTGAGCCATGCTGCGTACGGCATAGCTGGAGTACTCGGCAAGGCGCGAGGAGATCGCATAAAGCACTATCGCGCTTGGCGAAAGGAAGGCACCAATTAGTATCGCGTCGGACTGAAATCGAAGCTTCTCCGCAATGATCATGATGAATGCAAAAGCTCCGTGCCGCATCATCTTCCGCAAGATTCCGAAATCGACCGAATCTATGCTCGCGGACAAGGAAATTCTCTTGGAAACCATGCACATCAGTACAACATAGGACGTCAGATTCGTGCCGATTGTCATGAAGCCAACGGTGAGTAGTCCCCCGCCTTTAGCCAACACCACTGCGACGGCGGCGCCTCGTAGAACCGTGAACGCACACTGGGCGATCTGCACCCGCGCGAAGTTCTGCAGCCCTTCGAGAACTCCCGCCGACACGCTCAAGGGAAGTGTCAAAGCAACGCCCATGCCCGTGGATAAGAAGAGCAAGCGTGCCGGTCGCAGCAACTGCAGAGGAATCTTGAAGAATTCAGGAAGATAGTAACAACCAATCGCGGTCAGCATCATAACGATAACAGCCATGCCAGAGTAAAAGTACAGGCTCGTGGCAAACAAACGCTGCAACTGCATTTCATTCCCGCTTGCGGCGGCATCGGCTGCGAAGCGAACAATGGATGATCGAATGCCGAGATCGAGCAGTCCGAAATATCCCGTGAGTGAGAAGATCAGTACCCATATCCCGAATGCAGCATCCCCGAGCCTGTGAAGGATAAAAGGAGAAAGAAGAAAACTGACGAGAGTGTGTATAAGAAGACAAATCCAGGCTGCGCTCACATTCGAGATGGCTCGGCGCTTGAGGCTCATTGTGATTTCCGTTCGGAAACTTGTACGGGTGAATGTGAGAACCCTGCGGAGAAATGGGTCGGCTTCATAAAGCTAAAGGGCTGGCCTGCATCCAGGCTCGAAATAGCTCCGCGTCGATGGGCAATCGCGAGTAAGAAGCCACCATTTCGGTATCTCGCAAATGTAGCGAATCCCCGATCCGAGGTGGAATGCGATTCGACGAAACTCCCGCGCAGTGGAGCGACTGCGTGACTTTCCTTCTGGTCTAAGGACTGTTCCTCTGCAGTGGCTGAGGCGCTTCAGGCCTTTCAATGCCAGGAGCCGAGTGGCTAAGATGGCACGCCAGTCTTTGCTGTCCGGAACGTACTGCTGGTGCAAAAGTAGTACTAGCTTGCTGGCGGGGAACAAATCGAATTCGTCAATTCGATTTGGGCCGAAAGCCCAATCGCGTGCATACTTTTCAATCCATATGGAAACGGCGGGTCGAATCTGTGCTATCCAATCTTTGACCTCAGACGGTACCCGCACCTGAAAGAGCTCCGCGGCGAGGTTTACGACAACGGCTATAGCTTCCCGAAACATTGGATCGACAGCCAAATTTTGCGATATCAATTGCCATACATCGTCATCGGACGATCGCTTGTCAAGAAAGTATGCGATCTCATAAAGCCAGGACAGTTTTACCCATCCGTCAAGCAGGTGATGAAAGACGTGAACGGCTTGGAGTACGAACGAGTCCTGACCTGGTAAGACATGAGTTACCGAACCATGGCGATCACGAATGCAAGAATTCGCAAGGAAGGAAGGCTCGTTCCATACTAAGTGCGAAAAGTCGCCAATTTTCAGGTGCAATTCGACAGAGTGCGGTGCAGATGGCAAGTACTGGGCATCCCCGCGCTCCGGTTTCTGCTGGCTCGGGTATACGAAAACGCGTTCGCGGTCAGATTCTATGCGAAGGACGTAACCCATTCCTTGAAGTATTCGCGATGCTGAATGGATATCCTGAGGATTGGTTAGATAATCGAAATCGGCCTGATAACGAAGGGATGGATCGGAGCAGAAATCCGGTGTCAGCGTCAGCCCTTTCACGGCCGCATATTGAATCCCGGCATCTTCAAATCGTCGATTGATAGAGTTGAACTGCCGTTCCATGCAGGTAGTGCGATGCTCGTTTGCTCGCTTTTTATTTCGCAAACTCTGCATGACAGGGTGTGGAACCCAGGCCGAATTCTGCTCAATCGCGTCCAGGAAATACAGCGCCAGGCCCGTGTCATCCATCCAAGCAAGGCACCTGTTCCATTCGCGGGGAGAGAATCCTGCTAGCCTTAGTACGGGATGAGGATCGTCGGACGAAAAACTTAATACCTCCACAACGATCGTTTCAAGCACGCGTTTCATGCCGTCTTCCATTCAACGCCGCTTGCCAGACGGCGAAATTGGAACACCGCGACCGCCGGTACATCCATCGCTTCCTCAAAGAGATCCATCCTCCCTGCACGAGCGAAAGCAGCCATCTCTGGCTCGCCGAAGCGAAGTGCTTCATGCTTTGAGCACTGCAGGCTCGCAATCTCGAATGTGCTGATTAACTCTGCTACCGTGAGCGGATGCGCATCGATCTGCTTTGAACCATTGCTGTCACGAAAGCCTGTACGCCAGCCGCGCGCGTAGGCCTCTGGGTGGAGATCGCTCACCAGCACCGTACCGTCCGATTTCGTGACCCGCGCTAGTTCCTGAGCCAACAGATGTATGTTCGGAATGTGCCAGGAGGCAAATGAACAGATCACCAAGTCGAAAATGCAGTCAGCGAAAGGAAGCGCGGTGCAATCCCCGAGGACCAATCGCTGATTGATCGCCGGCTTCCGGGTAGCTATTGTGAGCATGGGCTCTGAAATGTCGATGCCCGCGGAACAGCGGATACCCAAATCAACGCACTTATGGAGCCAGCGTCCAGTTCCGCAGGCGACATCGAGCATTCTCTTTCCTGTGAATGAACGCAGGATGCCGAGGAGGCAGCGCTCTTCTCGGAGCAACAGGGGATTCATATCTTCGTCGTACGTCGGTGCCCAGCACCTATATCCGTCAGACACAGAAAGAATTTCTGGAAGCTGGTCCGGTTGATCCTGACCTCTCTCATTGGACACTCGCGTACTCACAAACTCTCCAGTTTTGGCTTCCGCAACTCGATGAACTGCTGCATCCACTGCAGTTCAAAGGGAAACGAATAAACCCCAAGACGATATCGCCAACTGCTGAGAGATTTGAGCGCCCACCGACCCCACATCGGAAGGCGCATATCTTGAACTGTCGGCCACCGCGAGGAGACAACGAGTTCGAAATTGTCGATAAGGCTTTTTGTGGCGGGGCGCAGCCAAGGTGTCTGGGGATCTTTCTGGGTCGCGAATCGTTGCCATCGATCGGTTGCCCATTCGTCCGCAGTAGTTGGAAAGTGGACTGTGTCTTCAACATCGCCATACATACGAGCCCGCTGTGGGACTGGAGTGTAGTGCTCGACCACAATTTCTGAATCCGGATTAAGCCGCTTCAACTGCCGGATGAATTGGATACATTCACGCGTATCACCTTCGGGATCCTTCGGGTTTCCAAAGATGATGGAGAATTCCGGGACAATGCCAAAGTTGCGAATTCGCGAGGCGAGGCCGAGTGTGTCTTCGACTCGAAGATCTTTATTCATTTCTTTGAGGTGCTGGTTTGATCCCGACTCAGCGCCAAAGAAGATCATGGTGCAACCCGCCCGGCGGATGGCCTCGAAGGTTGCGTCGGAGTAGCGCATCATGATATCGATGCGTCCTTCGCACCACCATTGGAGGTTTAGCGGCGCCAAACGGTCAACGAGTTCGCGTGTATGGTCCTCGCGCAGGAAGAAGTTATTGTCGTAGAACTGAACGGCATCCACACCATAACGTTCTACGAGATGCTTCAAAATTCCTTCGGTTCTCGCAGGCGACTCCATCTTTTCGCGGCTTCCCGAAAATGTAACCACACCACAAAAATTACATCGATAAGGGCAGCCGAGGCTTGCCTGATGCACCGCAGTGCGCTTACCGAGAAATGTTGGCCGCAGATATTGCTCAACTGGCAAGGCGTGATACGGATACCATGGAAAATTGTCGAGACTCTGCATCGGGCGCTCGGGGTTGTGCACCATTTTCCCTGAGGCATCTTTATACGAGAGGCCGGCAATCGTCTTCAGTTCACGCTGCCCGCGAATGGCCTGAATCAGCTCCAGAAACGTCTGTTCTCCCTGCCCGCGCGCCGCATAGTCAACATAGTGTGTGTTCAGCGCCGCAGCAGTGTAATTCGTGGCGAAGTATCCCCCCCAAACAATAGGAATATTCGGGAACCGTGTCCGGACTTGCCGACAGGTAGCGACCGCACCAACGGTTTGAGGCCCCGGCATTACCGTGACGGCCAGAAGTTCAACTGCGTTTCGCTCAATGAGACTTATCAGCGTCTCAGTGGGATGTGGATCAAGATTGCCATCGACGATTGCGTAGTCCTCACGTCCGTCGATCGTTGCGGCGATTGCCAACACGGAGAGCGGAAATCGGGTATTACGGGGCTTGGTGGCTTTCGGGTTGTAAAAAAGGATCATCTGCTCCATGTCCCTTCCGAAATGATGGTGTCTGCCTCGAACCGAGTTCGCTCGTTACGTTAGCAACGCCATAAAGCTCAGTTGTCTGGAAGTTGTTACCGGTATGTAAAACACATGTGACAGCGAATTAACCCGGTTTTGACAATCGGGTGAAGTGGGGGGCCTATTCTCGGGCGAATCCCAGTTAATGTAAACGGGGGCCCAATCAGTGGCTGACGTCCTGCTAACTCACTCCTATCACCTTTATTACGACCGAAAGCAAACCCGGAAGATGCAGCCATATCTGCCGCTGGGAACCCTTTATGCAGCTGCCTTGCTGCGCTCGGAAGGAGTATCGGTCGCGGTGTTTGACACCATGCTCAACAACCCCGAACAGGGGTTTGAGGAAGCTCTAAGACGTCATCGCCCTAAAATCGTCGTTGTCTACGAAGATAGCTTTAACTATCTCTCGAAGATGTGCCTTTCGAGGATGCGTGAAGTGGCGTATCACATCCTCGATGCTTCTTTGGAAGCCGGGACAACGGTTGTGATTAACGGTTCTGACGCAACCGATCATACCCTTGAATATCTCAACAGGGGTTTTCATTATGTACTGCTCGGAGAGGCAGAGTGGACTCTCCTGGAGTTGGTATCAAGACTAAACAGCGAGCTTGGCGGCGATGCGAGAACCATCGCAGGCCTCGCTCACCTGCATCCGACCAGCGGTGAGCTTATTCGTACGGAACGGCGCCGACTCATGCGCGATCTCGACATGCTGCCTCTACCGGCACGCGATTTAGTGCCAATAGACCAATATCGGGACGCCTGGAAGCAGGCGCACGGCTATTTTTCGGTCAATATGGTCTCGAGCCGCGGATGTCCGTATAGCTGCAACTGGTGCGCGAGGCCAATTTATGGCAATTCTTTCGCAGTTCGTTCGGCGACCCTCGTCGCAGAGGAAATGTACCGGCTGAAGAATGAATCGGGTGCAGAGCATATCTGGTTTGCAGATGACATCTTCGGTTTGCAATCAAGGTGGGTGCGGCAGTTTGCCGATGAGGTCGAAGCGCTGGATGCGGCTGTCCCGTTCAAAATGCAAACGCGGCTGGACTTGATGACGCCCGAAACAACGCAGCATTTACATCGAGCAGGGTGCGTAGAAGCGTGGATGGGCGTTGAATCGGGGTCACAGAAAATCCTCGACGCCATGGATAAAGGAACTCATATCGATCAGATCGGTGCCACCCGGGAAAATCTCAGAAATGCCGACATTCGTGCCTGTTATTTCTTGCAATTCGGCTATCCAGGCGAGACATGGGAAGACATCAAAGAGACGGTGAAGATGATCCGAACCACGCGGCCAGACGATATTGGTGTATCGGTCTCTTATCCGCTCCCGGGAACCAAGTTTTACGACCGTGTTCAGGCGCAGCTGCGCGGAAAAACGAACTGGAGCGACAGTGAAGACCTGGCGATGATGTTCCACGGCACATATACCAACGAATTCTATCGAGCTCTGCACGACGCATTGCACGCCGAAGTCAACTCCTGGCATGGGCCCCAGAGTAGGGAGGGGCAACTCCCTTCCGATTGCGATGTTCTCTGGCAAAAGGTGGAGATGCTGGAAAAAAACTGCCGGAATCCGCATGCCACCGAACTTGCCGAACCGCCGGTAAACCAACTCGTGCAGCTAGCGGTTCCCAACTCTTTTAGAGGCTGATAAAAAATCTGGCATCCGTTGTGTTGTTGCGTTCATGGATCTACTTCTTACTCACGGTTACTTTCTTTACGAAGATCCCAAGGAGCTTCAGATCATGAAGCCATATGCGCCTCTGGGACTTCTCTACATCTGCTCGTATCTGCGCAGCAAGGGATTGCAGGTGGAGGTATTCGACTCGACCTTTTCTTCACGCGCTTCCTTGTTCGAGATTCTTGAGCAGAGACCTCCGTCAGTGCTGGGTATCTACGCAAATTTGATGACGCGGCCGACCGTCGTCGAGATTCTCAAGGTCGCAAGAGATGCCGGGTGGAAGACGATTGTTGGCGGGCCGGAACCAGGCGCGTACATCGACGAATATCTTAACGCCGGAGCCGATGTGGTTGTCATCGGAGAGGGAGAACTCACATGCGAGGAACTTGTTCCAATGTTGCAGGCGGGCTCTCTCGATGCCCTCCAAAAAGTTGATGGGATTGCGTATCGGCAGAGCGACGGCACCGTCGTGCGAACGTCTCCACGGGCGCAGATACCAGACCTTGACGCGCAGCCATGGCCCGCGCGAGATGCCATAGACTTCGACCGGTATCTTTCAACGTGGAGGGAACACCACGGACAGGGCTCAGTCTCGTTGATCACGGCGCGGGGATGTCCTTATCATTGCCGCTGGTGTAGCCATCAAGTCTTCGGAAAGACTCACCGGCGGCGTTCGCCCGCCGCTGTGGCAGACGAATTGGAATGGTGCGTCGATCAATACAAGCCGGAGGTCGCGTGGATGGCCGATGATGTGTTTACCATTCATCACGGCTGGTTATTCGATTACGCCAAGGAACTCAGCCGCCGGAATCTGCACATTCCGTTCGAGTGCATATCCAGAGCCGATCGTTTAAATCCTCTGGTAATCGAAACGTTGGCGCGGATGGGATGCTTCCGCATTTGGATAGGGTCGGAGAGCGGCTCGCAACGAATTCTCGACTCCATGGAACGCGGTGTGACCGTCGAGCAGGTACGAAACGCGGTGGCTCTGTGTAAGGCGAATGGGATACAAACAGGTATTTTTTTGATGTGGGGCTACGAAGGTGAAGAGATGCGTGATATAGAAGACACAATCGATCACGTAAGAACGACCGATCCCGATATCTTCTTCACCACCGTGGCGTATCCAATCAAAGGAACACCTTACTTTTCGGAAGTTTCCGACAAAACTGAGTTGCTGAAAGTGTGGAATCAAGGATCCGATCGCGAGGTTCGGATTCGGGGACGTCACTCACGTCGTTTTTATAGTTTTGCCGATAAACTTATGCGTAGTGAAGTCGAACTGAAACGCCTGTCCGCTCGCGAGAATCCGCCCTATGCAGACGTTGAACGGTTGAAAAATGAAATCGCCGGTCACCGATCAAATCTGTATGCATCGGCGAACGAAATGGAGGCGTGATTCGCGCGTGTCAGCGACTCATTCCAATGTCCACCGTACGGCGTTTGATGGTATCGCTGATTCGTACGACAGCACGTTCACGTATTCCAGTGTAGGCCAGGCTCAGCGCTCAGCGACCTGGGATGCATTCCGAAAAGCGTTTCGGCCGGGTGATCGTGTGCTGGATCTAGGATGCGGCACAGGAATCGACGGATGGTTCCTTGCCGGACAGGGCGTCAAGGTTCTTGCGGTGGACAGCTCTGCAGAGATGATCAGGGTCGCCAGAGAGCGATTGGCATCCCACGCAAAACAGACTCCTATTGAGTTTGAAGTGACTGCCATCGAGGACCTCAGGCAGTTGAAGGATAGACGCCCTTATGACGGCCTTGTATCCAATTTTTCTGCCCTTAATTTCGTTGAAGATTTACGACGAGTAGCTCGAGATAGCGCAGAGTTACTGCGCCCTGGGGCAACCGCTCTCTTATGTTTTCTGGGACCGATTTGTCTATGGGAGGTGATTTGGCATGTGGCACGGAGAAACCCAGAAAAGGCTTTCCGGAGATGGAAAAAGAATGGGACTATCGCGCGGCTCGCAGATGGATCGGCATTGAGGATTCGTTATCCACGTGTACGCTCTCTGGCACGAACCTTCGCGCCTGAGTTTCGCCTGAAATCCTGGAAGGGGATCGGGGTGGCGGTGCCGCCGAGTTACACCGAATCGTTGGTTGGAAGATTCCCTCGTACGATGCGCTTCGCGACCAAGGCGGACGCGATACTTGGCCGCTGTCGTGGCACGCGCGGCCTTGCGGATCACGTGTTGCTGGAGTTTGTGAGAAAGTAACGATGATTGAATCCCATTTACAACACGAAATGACTTTTTCGAACGCAATCAGCGGACTCCGTATGCGTTGTCTCAACTGCGGTGGCGGATCCTTATTGCCGGAGAACGTTTTGGAATCTAGTTACCGCTGCTGCGACTGCGGATTCCTGATTGCGGAAAAGGCTGGGATTTTTCGAACCTTACGGCCAGAACGGCGAGCGTATTTCGAACGCTTCATCGAACAGTACTCAGCTGTTCGCGCGCGGGAAGGCCGAGGTTCAAGTTCATCCGACTACTACCTGGCACTGCCGTTCCGGGATATCACAGGAAACCATTCATGGCAGTGGAACATTCGAGGCCGTACTTTCCGGCACATTGAGAGATACCTCTTGCCGGGTATCGAGCGGGAGTATTCCGATGGTTGCGACGTACTTGATCTCGGCGCCGGCAACTGCTGGCTGAGCTATCGTTTAGCATTGCGCGGGCATCGCGCCGTTGCTGTCGATCTTGTTGACAACGAAGCTGACGGTTTGGGCGCCGGAATGCATTATCTTCGCCATCTTGATCGCCCGTTTCCTCGCTTTCATGCCGAAATGGATTGCTTGCCCTTTGAAGATGCACAGTTCGACGTCGCCATCTTCAATGCGTCATTTCATTATTCTGTGGATTATGAAGTGACATTGGCTGAAACGCTGAGATGTCTGCGGCGGCCGGGTTACGTCCTTATCGCGGATTCCGCCTTTTACGCGCGCGAGGAAAGCGGACGCGCCATGTTAGACGAAAAGCGTGCTTCCTTCAAACAGCGGTTTGGCTTCGAATCCGACAGCATCCCGAGCCGTGAATATCTCACGCCAGAGATCCTGAGCCATCTCGCGCAACGATTTGCCCTGAAATGGAAAGTTCTGCGTCCGTGGTACGGATTTGACTGGGCACTGCGGCCGATCAAGGCACGATTAGCAAGAAAACGGGCACCTTCCCGTTTTTACATTTTTTGGGCGAAGGTTGAAAGCCGATGAGCGGGCTTGTGCCTATCTCGACGTTGAGCCAACCTCCCGCTACCGCTGCGACGTCAGGCGATAAACATATCGTTAGAACTTTGCCGGTCCTGGTCATCTCTCCGCATAACCAATGTAACTGTCGCTGTGCCATGTGCGACATCTGGCGTATCCGTGAGTCTCGTCAACTTGCACCTGCAGACCTGGAACAGCAGCTAAATTGTTTCCGCGAATTGAAGGTTCGCTGGGTTGCGTTCTCCGGTGGAGAAGCACAACTCAACGAAAACTTATTCGTTCTCTCCCGTATGCTGCGCCGTGAAGGTATCCGAATCACATTGCTGACGGCGGGATTGTTGCTGGCGGAGCACGCTGCCGAGATTGCCGCTGCTGTAGACGACATCACAGTCTCTTTGGACGGTCCGCCACCAGTGCACGATGGAATCCGACGTGTTCGCGGTGCGTATGAGAAATTGGCTGCGGGCGTACGGGCCGTTCGTGAGCTGCGAGCGGATATGCCGATCAGCGCACGATGTACTGTACAGAAAGCGAATCATTCCGCGCTTTGTCGGACCGCGCAAGTGGCAGGAAATCTTGGGTTGAATTCCATTTCATTTCTTGCTGCCGACCTGACGTCGAGCGCATTTAACCGTCCTGAGGGTTGGCCGGAAGAGCAGCAGAGCAAAATCGGGCTGAATGCAGAAGAGGTCGAATTACTCGCGCAAGAAATCGAACGTGTCATAAGCGCTTATTGCGAGGAGCGCGAGGTCGAATTCGTAGTGGAGAGCCCACACAGACTTCGTAAAATTGTGACGCACTTTCGCGTTCATCTGGGAAAAGCTGTTCCCGTCGCCCCGCTGTGCAATGCTCCATGGGTGTCCGCCGTCATCGAGGCCTCCGGAGATGTCAGACCCTGCTTCTTCCATCCAGCATTCGGAAACATTCACGATAAGCCACTCACAGAGATCGTTAACGGAGCCGCAGCACTAGACTTTCGCTCGAAGTTGGACGTCGCCACAAATCCTGTTTGCCGCCGTTGCGTCTGCTCCCTGCACATAGAGACGCAGTCAGAGTAAGTGCGTCTGAGCGTTATTGACGGCAAAGCCCAACGCTAGCTGGCCGGTTCAATGCTCGATACCTTAATCTTCTTTTTGTCCAACGAGCCTTTCACGCGCACCTTCTGTCCCGCGAATGATGCTGCTTTATCTTGATCATCAAGAGCATATATAGTTCTCTTTTCCGCATCGAAGAGAACATACTTCGCTCCCAGTTGGACGCACTTCTGCGCGCAGGTCTGCTTATCACGGCCCATGCTTTTCATTTCGTCCATCATCTTGTCGTGGGAGCCGTCCTTTGCACAGAGAGAGTCCATGATTTCGCCGGTAAACACAACGCTGCTTTTGTCTGTTGCATGAATTGCTTGTGGCGTCATTGCCAAGATAGACGCGGTGACGGCAATCATTGCGAGATTGTTCCAGACTTTCATATCCCTCCAACCTTGCTCAACTGAGCTGCGACAGAGCTTAAGAAACCGGCGATCCTGACTTGTCATGAAGTTGTCAATAAATTGCATGCGACTGTTCCCAAAAAGATGAAGCCGTGAATTTACAGGACAATGACAGTGTTGTGACCTCTCTATGACACCCGGACTTTCAATCGACCGCTATGCTGCGTCTACAAGTTTCCAAGTAGGGAGGGCAGCTTATGTCTCAACGTGGTCACAATGTCATTCGATCTTTATCTTTTAAAGTTAGTCGCCTTCTTCTGTGCGTCGCTGTGTGCTCGACCATGGTTGTGGGTGATGATAGCGGGCGTCCGTCTCCGGCTGGTTCGGTGGCCGCCGGAGTATCTTTCGTAGATGGTTCCACGTCTCAAGTCATCATTGAGAAAGACGGAAAGAGATATCTCGTAGATGTGACCACCCATCAGATTAGCGAGATTCCCGCGTCGGATAACCCGGCCGCGTTGTCGAGCAGTTCGAGGGGCCAGAGCGCCCAGGACCAGAAGCCGGAGAAAGCCGATAACTCCAATGCGCCTAAAGCGACACGCCAACCGGAAACCGTGTACCGTGCGGGCGACGATTTCGTGTTCAACCTGCCGACCGGACGCCGTGTCGATCGTCACGGCTTGTACATCGACTTTACTCACCGTTTTCCGTATGAACCTGCATTTTCTACTCCGGGCAGGGGCAATACCCTCCTGGGACTGGATGACTTCGCCGTTCCATCTTTCGGATTCCGTTACGGTTTGACATCCCGACTGTATGCCTTTGCCTATCGATCACCCAGCGTGATTGGGCGCCCTATCGAATTTATGTTGGGCTACAACATGCTCGATGAGCACGATGGCAATCCTCTTAATCTCGCGGCAAGATTTTCCATTGATGGACAGAACAATTTTCAACGGAATTTCGCAGAGAACTTCGAACTGATCGCATCTCGCAGCCTGGGCCACCGCGCCCAACTGTATGCGGTTCCCACATTCACAGTTCACGCTCGCCCCCTATTGCAAAACCTCAACCCGACTCTGGCCGATGCCATTCCATACCAGCCTTGTTCTGCAACCTTGGCCAATGGAATCTCCGGCGGCCTCAGCCTCAAACCGTGTTCGAACACATTCTCCTTGGGCATTGCAGCCGCCGTAGACATCCGAAAGACGGCCGCCTTAGTTGCAGAAGTCACGCCGACACTTATGAACGCGACTGACCTTGGCATTCACCGTCCGGAATTCGCTTTTGGCATTCAAAAGAAAATCTGGAGACACGCTTTCACTCTTGGATTCGGTAACGGTCCGGCAACGATCGTTTCGCAACGTGCTGGCACAGACTCAAGCTTCTTGGGCAGTCCTTCAGCAGACAAGCCAAGCAAGGTGTTCATCGGGTTCGATCTCAGCCGACAGGCATTCTGAAGTGGCTGGCGGTGCATGGTCGGCGCGCTGTACTCCGAAAAAGGGCGTCCGCCAGCAGGAGGGATTGTGCGTAATTTCTTATTAGGAGGCATAGCTGCCTTACTAGCGCTCTTGTTCATCGTTTTCTGCGTCACTGCTATCGGGCTATTTCCCACCAATGCAGATAGCCTTCCGAACAATGTGGAACGTCGTATTGCTAGCTATGCGTTGAACGCCTCCATGGAGCGTCATGCTCGGCGTATAACGAATCCTCTCGCTCTCACGAATGACGATTTGATTTCTGGGATGAAGCTTTACACCATGAACTGCGCACAATGCCACGGCTCACTCGATTTGAAGCCGAGCTCACTTCAAGATTCAATGTACCCGCCTCCTCCGCAACTATTGTTGCGGCCGGTGTACAGGCCAGAGTGGCGCACGTTTTATTTGATCAGCACGGGAATCCGATACACAGCAATGCCGGCCTGGAGTCATACACTCGAGGATAAGGATATTTGGAGGATCACCGCATTTCTCTCCCAATTTAGACATTTACCGCCGCCCGTCCAACAATATTGGGAGGAGTCTTACGGGATATCTCTCCATAAAGCCGAAGCACACTGAGCCCTGCCCCGAATTTCTTCAAGACCAATGCCATTTCTGGGACTCACTTACTCCTCGCTGACGTATTGATCGCGTCCCCCGCCGTCTCCGTTCGAGAATCAAATAAAAAACCTCTCCCCGATATCCGGGGAGAGGACGATGCAGTCTGACGCGTTTAGTCGTCTTCGTCAGCTTTGCTAGGTGCCGGGCGGTTGAATTGGCTTGGTGGGCGAACCGTGCTTTCGCCAGGATATGGCCGCGTAAATCCGGTCGACATGTACCAGTTCAAGTGGTTCACGGTTTCCGGATCTTCCGAATCGGGCTTGGTCAACTTTCCGGCGAAAACTTGCGCCTTCTTTTGCAGCCAAGCCGCTCGCAGGGCCTTCACTTTTGGGCTGTCCTTCGGGTTGGTTGCACCCGGAGTCACGCCTTGGTTCAGTGCGACCTGGTTCGGTACGTGGGCCCAGGGCAGGAAGTTCTCCTGCGGCGGGTTATCGGTGAAGTCGGTCCTCATGGGCGTGGCCGTGAGGTCGAACTGGTTCATGGGAGGAAGACCAAGGATTTGCTCAATGGTCCGCGTCATGTTTACCTGCGTGTAGTAGGTGTGATCGGTCGGTCCGTACTGAACGGCGTACGGGCTGACGATATAGCCTGGACTGCGATGGCCGTCGATGTGGTCCACGCCATTCTGAGCGTCATCTTCCTCGATGAAGATCGCGGATGAGGACCAGACGTTGCTGTGGCTGATGTAGTCGATGATGCGGCCTACTGCCAGGTCGTTGTCGGCTTGTTCGGCGTCGGGGGTTGGCGGACCACCAGTATGGTCATCCATCACCCAGAGAATGCTCAGAGCTGGAACCGTACCGGCCGCAACGTCTTTGTTGAAGTCCTGTTGCCACAAATCGACGCGGAACTGATCGGGAATACCGAGATCGAATTGTGGAAAGTTCTTGACCAGATGCAGATACACGGCAGGAACCGATGATTCTGCTTGAACCGTGTTCTGGAAGTAGAGCGTGGTCTCGCCTTGTGTTCCCGGAGGTCCACAATCTGGACCGCCTTCGAAGCACTGTGAGTCGGCATAGAAATCGCTCCAGCTCGGCTCACTGGTCGAGCCGTTAGGCTGCAGGAACGTATCGCCTTCAACGTATTCACCGTAGATCTTCACTGACTCGCCGGCGGCAGCCGCCTCGGAGAACAGGAAGCCCTTATTGTGATAGGCAAGTGCATCGCCCGCGTTGCCGCCAGGATAGCTTCGGACCCAATCCGGCGACTGGATGTCGTCGGCGTAGGGTGCCATGGCTTCGGTGATCCACTGGTGACCGTCCGCCGATTGGCGGCTGGGATCATAGAAGTTATCCAAGAGCGGAAATCGCTCTACCAGATTGTGCACGTTGGGCGTGTCTTGGCCACCGAAGACTGCCAACGAGGAATCGCCATTGCCTGCAGCCACATCGCCCAGAACTTGATCATACGTGCGGTTCTCACGAATGATCATGAACACATGCTTGATGAGCGAGGGGGAGCCGATTTTCTCAGGGATTGCAACCGGCGTCGCACGCGGATTGCCACCAGAGGCGGACTCGATATTCTGAACGCGGTTCCAGTGGTTATAAGCGTTGACTTCTTTTGTCATCGTGGCCAAGGTCTCGCTATTGGGCACGGGGACGATGCTCACGGTCCCGTTATCCTGGTGAGTGTTGTAGCCGCACACACCGTGATCACACTCGAAGGAGTCGCGAGTGCCGATCCCTTTGTCGTTGGCAACGAGAAGTACGTTCGCGGCGGAGTCCAAAACAACCGAGCTAGGCGCATAGCCCACGGGGATCATCCCTAGTACCGGGCTCGTAGCGCCCTTGGCAAGGCTAACTACCGCGATTGCGTTGGCGTTGTAAAGAGCAACATATGCAACGGCGGATTTGGCATCAACGGCGATTGAGTTCGGCGCGGCGCCGTACGCTGCCTGACCGGAACCCGGTATGCCGATCGGCAGGCCCAGGTTGATAGTCGCGGCCACCAGGTTAGTGGTCGTGTCGATGACTGAGATGGTGTCGCTGTAAGTATTGGCGACTAAGAGGTACTGTCCGAACCATGCCATCCCCGTCGGGTGTAAACCGGTAGGGATGCTGGCGGTCACCGTCATTGAAGGCAGATCGACGACCGAAACAGTACCCGTGATCGCCGCACCGACAACTGGGTCCGCGACGATTTCAGTGCCCGAGGACCAGATCTGGAAGTCGGCAGCTGTGGCGATCCGGCCTCCCTCGTTGCTTACATAGGCAGTGGTGCCAGCGTGGTTGATCACGACACTGTGCGGTGCGTTGCCCACA
>JASLEQ010000473.1 GCA_030151135.1 Candidatus Sulfotelmatobacter sp.
CAAGATTTTGCCCGCAAGTCATTGAGCGCCATAGATTTTTCGTCATTTTCTCGCTAACTCGTTGATCCCAGAGATCCAGGGGAGGGGGGGTGGGGTAATAAAGTAGTAACACTTCCCAAATTGGAACTCGCAGGCTTTCGACGCCACGTAAATCTTCTTCGCCCACAGGAATTATTTTCGCGAGTAGTTATGCAGGTAGCTTGGAACTTCGCGCGACGAATTCAATTGCGGATCGTTGATCGGAACGCCTGCTTTCATCTCCAATGGCAAAACTCCCGCCCAAGTCGGGAACTCCATGTCTTCTGCATCATCGACTGGTGGACCGATTCGCACCTTCGCCGAGAACTCCTCGATCGGCACTGACAACAACGAAGTCGCTTTCAGTTCCTGTTCGTTTGGCTGACGCGAGTCGTCCCAGCGGCCGCGCAAAATGTGCTCCGACAGAATCCTCAAGCCTTCCAGCTTTTCTTTCGGATCATCGACCAGCGTTGCCTTTCCCAGGATCACAACCGACCGATAGTTCATCGAGTGATTGAACACCGACCGCGCAAGCACAAGTCCATCGAGCAACGTCACGGTAATGCATACCGCAATTCCTTCCTTCATTTGTCGCAGCATGCGGCTCGCAGCCGATCCGTGAATGTAAAGCTTCGCGTCCTTGCGCCCGTACGAAGTCGGAATCACGAACGGTTGTCCATCCACAGAGAACCCAACATGGCAGAGGAACGCTTCATCAAGGATGCGATAAATCTCTTCACGATCGTAAACAGCACGCTGCGGTTCGCGGACAATGCGCGTCCGCGTTGTAGGCATTTGGGTTTCCGACATCTGGGAAAGCACTCCGGCAAGCGCCAAGGATGGGTGAACGGAAAGTGTAACATCGCCCTTTCGGGCCCTGTCCATGCGCAATGCCGCTTGCCAGCGAGAACCGACCCGTTATATAGTTCCTGCCGATTCCTGAACCCTTGGTAGCTTCCTCATTGTCGGGCCGAACCTGGAGTGCATTCATCTTGCAGTCGCGGAGGAAAAATGCGTCCAGCACGTGGCGTTGTGGTTGTGTTCTGGGGTTGGATGATGTTCATCTCGATCGCTATCTTTAGTCTGTTCGTGTATTTCGGCGTATTGGATGGACTTGGCAATGCGCTCTTCGAACTCGCGAAAGATATCTTGCGATTCCTTCTCGACTGATCAACCTCCACAGATCAACCGCCCATATTCATTGGAGTAATGCCGGGATTAACATGCCTCCTCCCGCGTTGTCCCAAATCTCGCCGCCAGTGTAGGTCACTCCTCCAGTGCTCGGATTGAAGACGTAAATGGGATACAGCCATGGATTCGACTGGTTGTACTGCTGCGTGTAGATCAAAGCTTCGTCGGGCGAGAAGCTGAGAAACTGTCCCTGTACATAATTGTTCGTGTTGACCAGTTGCTTGGATGCGGTTTCTATTCTCGTAACCTCCGTGAGGTCCGGAGCGACTTCAATCAGGTCAAACTTTCCCGCGGGATCGACAAAGTTCCAAAGGCCGTAACCGCAAGCCTCGAGCATTGAGACTGTGCACGAGAATTCCGACTTGCCGCCTGTGGTGTAGAAATTCACCGATGCGCCGCCATATGTGTAATTGTCGGGAACGCTGAAATACACGAGGTTCGCCGGCGTAATGTTCACTACATCTGCCCCCTCGTTGCCGTCGGCCCAACTGAAGATCTGGTTGTCAGGACCGAGAGCGCCCGTCGAGGGATTGACATAGCGGCGATAGTAATTGGCTGACAAATTGGCATAGGGATAATTGCAATCCCAGTAGTCGTAGAGAACGTTGCCAGCCGGACTGAATCCATAGATAAAGAAGAAGGCCGAGGCCGACAGCAGGCACGGACCATTCTGCTTGTAACTCGCCACCGTTCCAGTTTTCGTGACCATCCCCGTGCTTGGGTTGATGGTGAAGGCGGAGACTTTAGCAATCGGGTAGCCTTGGGGGTTGAACATCGATTCCGCCGCGTACGCCAGCGTGCCGCTGGGGCTGATGACGAAGTCGTAGGTGTTGAAACCTCCATCGGTCAGGTTCAGAGCCTGCACTGCCGGAAGTTGCGGCATTCCGGTGTTGTCGTTGGCATATACCCAAAGCCATTCGACGCCGCTCCTATCGTTTCCCGTGACAAAGAGAAAGTGGTCGTTCGACGATGGCAACACAACCGTGTTCGACACTGAATCGAGCGTCACTCCCGAGCCTTCTTCGGTGGGATTGCCCGTGCTTCGGTCCACGTCGTAGGTGTAGATCGTCGATCCGACGAGCAAATAAGCCACTTCAATCGAAGTAGAAGAAGGCTTTACGGTCGCGGCTTGAACAGCGATACTGGCGAACAACACTGCAACGAAAGCGGAAAGCATGGACGAGTAGCAGCGATGCATAAGTGCAGAACTCCTCTGGCGAGGGCCTGGTTCCGAGACTGGCCGTTGCGACGCTTAGATTGCGGAAAGACCCGAGAGGTTTACAGGCAGCGTTGGATCGAGGGAGCGATCCAGGAACGCGTAGCCACTTTTAGGGCCAGTTATTTCGCTCAATAAAAATGGAGAGTCTCGAACGGGCTGCACTGCTCAGTCGAGACTCTCCCGTGTTTTTGAAGCTTACTTGGTCACCGAAATGATTGCGGGATGTGTGTTTGTCCCGCCTCCTTCGTTGATGAAGTAGATTACGGAACCGGTGCTAAGAGCCGGATTGCCCCAGAATGTCCCCGTGCCGTTGGTCGCGATTGAGAGTGAACTGGAAACATACTGGTTTTCGACGAGGAACGGTGAGACAGGATTGCTCACGGTTTCTGTTCCGGAGAAGCTGGCCGAACTCAGAATGAACGTTCCGACTTGGTTGGCGGTAAGGTAGTCCGCATCCACGTCGCTTCCGATTGAGTACGTTCCTGCAGTAGGCACGGAGCTCGCCTGTTGCACTTCCAACGTCGTGGCAGTGGCTGGATAATCGTTCGCCACCAGAACAGCGCTGATACCATCGACTCCCGCAACCACATAACCGACCGGGGCGATAAAGCTGCCGGTGAAGGCAATGCGTCCAGTGCCTGCGTCAACCGAGTAGTTGACGTTCGCAGGCCACGTTCTGACCGTCCCACCCTGATCCTGGGTAACCGAACCGCTGCCTGTATTAACGCCGTCGAAACTTACCGTCATGAGCACGACTTCCGGAACATCGCCAGCCGTCAGTCCCGTGCCGTGAGCAACGTAGTTGTTTTGCAAGTAGCTGGCTGTAAACAATGTGCTGTCAGTTGCGAAAGCACGGCCGCCGCAGATCGGATTGGTTGCGAGCGGATCGGATGATGCGAACAATACTTCCGTGGAATTGATGACGTAGTACACGGTGCCAAGGTTATAGTTGTATCCACCATTCGTCGCGGTAAAAGATGCGGTTCCTCTCCCGTACGTATCAGGGGATGAATACGTGCCATTTCCGCCGGTAAGGTTGGTTATCAGCGTTCCTGCATCATCTGCGTCTAACGCCAGATTCGTAAAGTTCCCGCCTCCGGCTGTGAAGGATCCGGCCACGCCAAAATTTCCGCTGCCTCCATCCGTTCCGGTGAACAGGAATGCGTACATTCCCGATAACCCGGTTGCAAGCGCAGACGAGTCCTGAAGGCGCAGGATACCACTTCCGCGCGCAGCGGTTCCGCTGCTGTTGTCGAGCATTATGTGGCCCTGCGTAAATGCATTCGAACCGTTTGGAGTGCTTACAGAGAAATGAAGGTTGATCGTGCCTGCTGAAGTGGTCAGGATCAAACAGCCGTTGTTGTCGGGTCCAAGCGAATAGGAACTGCTTGACGGAACAATTGAAAGGGCCGATTGCGCTCCACTCGGGCTGTTCATGTCCTCCTCGCCGCCGGTGATCCCGCCATTCCCATCAGGCGTGAAGCTGCCCATCAGCGTCATCGGTGAGAGATATGTGGAAGTGGTGCCGAACCCTTTAATCAGGAAAGCATAAGGTTGAGATCCCAGATTGCTTTCCGCGCCCGAGCTGCAGCCGGTCGTGTTGTACACCTGCATGCTGAGTGGAGCGGAAATGCCAGTAGCGGTGTCCGCATCCGTCGCCTGAAATACGAGCCCGTTAAAAACATTCGCTGTGGTCGGAGTTCCAGTGATTGCACCAGTGGAGGAGTTGAGAGATAAACCGGAAGGCAGGCTTCCCGATTTCAAAGACCAGGTATAAACGCCGGACCCGCCTGTGGCTGCCAGGGACACGTTGTATGCGGTTCCCTGCGTGCCGCTCGGCAGTGTTGTGGTTGTGACTTGGACGACTGAGTCGACCTTGAGGCTAAGACTGCCGGAGTTGGCCGAATCGCTATTCGCATCGGTTACCTCGAAGACCAGGGGGCCGGCCGTTCCAGCTGCGGAAGGAGTTCCGCTCACCGTGCCATCCGCAGAGAGCGATATGCCCGTGGGCAGAGTGCCCGACTTCAGCGACCACTTATAGGGCGCCGTTCCGCCGCTTGCTTCGAGCGTCGCGGAGTAGGCTATGCCTACGTTGCCTGCGGGCATGGATGACGTGGTAACGCTTGGAGTTGATTTCGTGCCGCCGCTGTTGTTGTTCGAGGACGAGCCACCACATGCGGTCATGAGAAACGAGAGACTCACAACGCAAAACGAAGTCAGAATGAAACTGCTGCGCTTCATCATCGAAGTTAACCTTCCTGGGACTGGAATTCTTGGTGCCCGAATGCGCCGGCACTCATCGGGGGAGAGGCTTCAACTTCCGCTTACAGTGCTTAAGACCATCGCGTGTTTGTCACAAATGAAGTGAAGACAATGGTCATGCAAAGCTGCGCACGAGCGGTTTCTTGCACGCAAAGAATTGCGCAATCGCGTGGCCATTGTCACGCGCAATGCACGGGAGACCAGATGAGGGCCGGAATCCGCAGGCAAGCTGGCCGATTGTGATGAAGGGAAGACAGTTAGCTCAGTACGAACTGTGGGAAAAAGATTGAACGATCATTGGCACGTTGGTAATCACTCATTCGTACCCACGACGAGAGTGTAGTGAAACTTTATGCACACAGATGGGATTCGTCTTCCGAAAGCACCATGCGCAGGTGATTCCACCTTAGTGCGTATATTTACGGACGGTCTTCAAGCAAACTAGCGGCGATTTGTTGCCACTCGAATGCTAGGGGTTCGCGGCAGATTGGTTTTCCTGCTCGGCTGTACCAGTACGCGGCGTTGGAGTGGTCGCCCTCCTTGCGATGCAGATAGGCGTGCACCCACGAGCCGTGCGGGCCTTCGTCTTGTTGCGCGGATTCATGCGCGCGAGTCCAATCGCCCCTGGCATCCCACCATAAACCGGTCAGCGCGAGAGTGAGACGTTTCGGCGGCTGCGGAGCTTCTAACGATTTGCGGAACTCTTCCAGATTCATCGCTGTGTTATCGACCTGCGTTTCGATTTTTTTGTGAGTTAAGGATTGCCATCGGAGTGCGCGAAGAAAATCTCAGACTTGATAACGATTTTCCCGGTAGCGGCTGATGAACCAGATGGCCACGACGGCGAGTGCGATGGGAGCGAAGATGCTGGCTTCGGGACCGACTGTGCCTCCCGAGAGCCAGCGCGGGCCTGAGAGAGTCGAGTTGAAGAGATTGTTAGTCGCCGTGATGCCACTATCAGGTACGCCGTAAAAGAATGTCTGACCCCAATCCCATCCAGCGTGAAATCCAACCCCCCACCAGAGGTTGCCGGTGCGGCGAAGGAACAGGCAGAAAAGTAGCCCAAACAAAACCACTGAGACGAGACCGGCTTTGCTTTCGCCCGGATTGCTGGCGTGGGCGAATCCAAAGAGAGCAGAGAGCAGGAATGCCGATGGCCAAAATCCCATCCCCGTGGTGAGTGTGTACTGAAGATATCCACGGAATGCGAATTCCTCGGCGAGGCCAACGAGGATGAACGCGCATGCCCACTTCACGGTCGCAGAAAGAATTGTTCCGCCGTGAATTGCGAGGCCAGTGAGATGGAATCCACGAAACAGAAAGATTGCGAGCAGGCAACCGCTGATCGCAAGAAATCCGAGGAGCGTTCCGGTCCAGAAATCATTTTGAAATGCATAGCGTAAGGGCAATCCGTATTGACCGAAGTTCCGGTGCTCAATGCGAGCCATGATCGTTGCCGGGATCGAAGCGAGCAGGAAGATGGAGCCTTCGCTGAGGCCCAGGCCAAGGGGCGACAATTGATTCATCGCGCTGATCCGGCCGTGGGCAACGGCGAGGACGACTAGCGAGATCAGTGTCAGCAGCGCGCCGGCGATGGCGAGAAAGATGAGAATGCGCCATCCTGCACGAATGCCGTTCGGGCCACGAAAAAAGGTATTGCGCGTTTGTCGTGAGGTCGGTTCAGTAGAAAGCGTGGGCGGAATGATTTCGGGGTTCGACATCGCTTGCCTTTCAACGATGAACAAATTATTTCACGCGCGGGTATGGATTTGAGATTCCTCCGATCGGATGCACAAGCTGACGGATAGTCCCTCGCGAGTCTTAGCGCGGTGCCCGGGATGGAAAGAGGTCTGGCGGGTATGGGTTCAGCCGAGCCACTGCGGGTTTTGATAGGTGCCATCGAATGTATGTGTGGTCTTGTAGAGCTCGAACTCGCCCTTTTTGGCAGCTGTGTCTGTCCTGGCCAGTAACGCTGCGACTTCACTCGAACTCAGGGGCCTGAAAGTGCGCGCGGCTTGGAGAGCCTGGTGCAGGATATCCAGTGAGTCGCATCCGGTGATTACAACGCTGGTGGGTAGGTTCATCGCGTAGTGCAGACATTCGACTGGCGTCGCGGTTTTGCTTTTCAGAATGATCTTGTCGCCCATCGGTTTCATGCCGAGCACGCCAATTTTGTGTTCGATCAGGACGGGCAGGACTTTTTTCTCGAAGCTTTCGAAGTGTGCGTCCATTACGTTGAGCGGCATCTGCACGGCATCGAAGGTGAAGTTGTGCGCGAAGGCGGTGTTGAGCATTTTGAGATGGATGTCGGGACTTTTGTGTCCCGTGAATCCGATGAAGCGGATTTTGCCTTGGCCCTTCGCTTCGAGCGCAGCCTCCATGCCGCCGCCTTTCGCGAAGATGCGGTCTGGATCGGTGTCGCGTATGACTTCGTGAAATTGCAGCAGGTCGATGCGATCGGTCTGCAGGCGCTTGAGTGACTCTTCGATTTGTTGTGCCGCTGCCTGCCTGGTCCGGCCGTCGATCTTGGTCATCAGGAAGGCCTTCTTGCGGTAGCCATCGCGTAGAGCCTTGCCCATGCGGATTTCACTTTGACCGTTGTTGTAGTCCCAGCAGTTGTCGAGGAAGTTGATGCCATTGTCGAGCGCGGCGCGGATGATGCCAATGCTTTCCTGTTCGTCGGATTGCATGCCGATGTGATATCCGCCGAGGCCGACCATGGAGACGTTCTCTCCGGTGCGGCCGAGGGCGCGCGTGGGAACGGTTCCGGTTTCTGCGTGAGAGAACTTGTTCGTCAGTGAGGTCATGATAGTAGTGGCGGCCGCGGTCTGGAGGAATCGGCGACGGTCCATAAGATACTCCCGTCCTTAATCAGAGTCGCGTTGCAGAACAGCGGTTGCAAAAGCTTTTTGGTTCCCATAAAAGCTTTTGACCGCTGAGGTGACCGAAAAGAGCCGCCGAGACGGCTCCAATCAAATCGTTGCGGTTTCGATTTTTTCCGAGCCGGTTACCAGTTCACTTTCATGGCGAACTGGAACTGGCGAGGATCGTAGGCGGCCGTTGCCTGTCCGGCATTCGTGAAGAGCGGGCTCACGGCGGCTACGTTGTATTTGTTGGCGATGTTGAACATGTCAACGATGAAATCAGCACTGACGCGCTCGGTGAACGGGATACGCTTCGAGATGCGCATATCTCCGAATGCCGTCCAGGGTGTCACGCCGGCGTTGCGTCCGAGATTGCCATCGAGTTGGAGCAGCGTGGGTGTTGTTCCCAAAGGATTCGCCGCGCTGGGCAGAAATCCGAGGATGCATGGCTCCTGGAAGTGACCCGTGGGAGAGTATTTCGAGTTGATCACGGGGCCGCAGGCCGGACTCACCGTCGTGTTCGGACGGCTGGTGAGAGACGAGAGCTGCAGGTTATCCCCGCCACCCGTGATGATGTTGAACGGACGTCCGGAGCCAAGTTCGAGGAGCGGCGCCCAGGTCCAGTAGCTGAAGACCTTGCTCCTGAACCCATCCCCGTGCAGTCTGCCCGTTTGATAGACGCCGCTCAGGACGAAACGATGGCGCTGATCGAAGAGCGAGGTAGAGCGGTCGTCCATCGGGTAATAGCTGTCTTGTGGTGTAAGGGTGGATTGCAAGTCGGTGGAATCGTCGATCGAATGCGACCACGTGTAGGAAGCGAGGAACTCGTAGTGTTCGTTGAAGCGTTTGCGCAGGTTGGCGCTGAATCCGTGGTAGATGGAGCTGCCGTTTGAATAGTTAGCGTCCATGTCGCCGAAGGGGACGCATCCGGCGAAGGTGGTGGGATCGCAGGCATGGAATCCGAGAGTTTGGGCCAAGGTCGCAGCTTGCGCGATGCAGGGCAGACCGCCGCCCCCGGGAATTGAGGAGTAGGCCCCGATGATCGATGGGTTCAATCCTCCGGGTCGGAAGAAGTTCATCAGCGAGGCGTCGACGAACGGGAGGGGGCTGGTGGGCAGTCCACCTGGGCTGCATCCACTTACCGTGAAGGGGCTGGCAGGAAGCGGCGTGCCGGAAGCCGTTGCATCGACGAGCGCGGCGTTGAAGTTGGCGACCATCAGATCGCCGCGAATGGTGTTGGCGTTGATCGGGCGATTGAGATGGCGTCCGCCATTGAAGTTGTAGGCGAGGCTCAACGCATAGCCATGGCCGAGATCGCGCTCCACGCTGAGGTTCGCTTGCTGCGAATAGGCGTAGACGAAATTTTTCGCTTGGGGATAGCCGAAGGGTTGAAATCCAAGTGGGAAGAAGGTGGAGCGATTCAGATAGTTCTGATTCAGGAAGAGAGATTGGGGAAAGTTGAGTGACTGAAACTGCTGCTGGTTGGGGAGAAATCCCATGGCGGTTGCTGCTGCGGGATTCAAAGTTGCAGCGCAGGGATTCGCCGGGCTGGGGAGATTGACGGGCAAACCTTGAAAGATCGTGATGCCGTTCAGATTTCCCGGACTGCCTGCCCCGCTGCAGACTGAAGTTCCGGCGAACGCGAGCTGTCCGCTGGACGAACCGTCGGAGGCATCCCCCAGGAAATAGAGGCCGAGGAGCGGATGGTCATAAAACATTCCGTAAGAGGCGCGGACGACGGTCTTGCCATCACCCTTGGGATCCCATGCCATTCCGATGCGCGGCTGAATGTTGTTCTTGTCGGTCTGAATGCCCTTTTGCAGGCCGAGAGTCTTATAAGCGGCGGCTGCCAGTCCTTGCGGGGGCTTGAAGGTAGGGGGGATCTCGACGTCGTACCGCACGCCGTAATTTAGGGTGACGCGCGGATTCACGCGCCAGGAGTCTTGCCAGAAAACTCCAATGGCGGTGTTCTTGAACGTATCGCTGGGGCTGCCGAGACCTTGCACGAAATCGGCGGGCACTCCGAAACCGTAAGACTGTACGGCCGACAGTCCAGGGACGGATCCCTGCAAGCCGCTCGGCGCTAGCGCAGCGAAGTCGCTGGTGCTCATCGCATTTGCAGCCGAGAGTCCTCCGAAGTCGTATACCCCGCCGTAGTTCACCGTGAAGGTCGCGGTCAATGGAAGATAATTCACGTCCACGCCGAACTTGGTGTTGTGGCGACCGATTGTCCACGAGAAATTGTCGGTGAACTGATAGCGCTGCTCGGTTCGTTGAATATAGGAGTACGGTTCTCGGCCGAAGTATGCGTAGCCAGGGATATTAACGGCGGGGTCGGAGCCGCTCGGAATCTTGGTGTTGTAGAAGTACGAGAGTCCGCGGCGCGCGTATTGAAAGCGAAATTCATTGACCTTGTTGTTCCCGATCGTCCAGGTATCCTGAAAAACTCCGGCGACGTCGCGATAAGTTTGCTGCGAGGTGCGTGAATAGGCATTTTGGCCGACTGGCTGGTCCTGGCCGCTGACTTCAATTCCGGTCACGGTGCTCGGACTGACGTTCGCGCGGAATGAGAGGCGATGATTGCTGCCGATGTTTTGATCGAGGCGAAGCGAGTAAAGACTGGTTCCTTCGAAGACAGGGAAGTTTCCCATTTGAGAAGTCAATGTCTGATAGGAACCGGGAATGAAGCAAGGGCCCGGGGGTGGGCAGGTGCTGGGGAAGCCCGAGAACGTGGAGAGTAATCCTCCAGTAGAGGCTTGGACAAGAGACGTAGGCCACGCGCCATTCACAGCCATGCCGGATGATGCTCCCGCAGCGGCAGCATAGTCGGCAACGGCCTTGGCGACGAACGGATTTGTGGCTTCTGCTCCTGAGGTTGAGGGACTGGTGAGAAAGGTCACCTGATCTTGCGTCAGCTGCAGCGTGCCGAAAGGCAATCCGACTTGCGCCGTGTCGAAGGGAATCAATCCAAAGTTGTTCTGCCCGATGCTGGAGAAGCCGGTTTCGTGGCGGCGAGTGATTTCGTAAGAGAAGAAATAATAAGTTTTATCTTTCTTGATTGCTCCACCGAACGCCGCTCCAGCCTGGACGCGGGTGTAGGCGGGATCTGGAACCGTGCTGAACGGGTTCACTGCCTGAAAATTACGGTTGCGGAGATATCCGAAGACGTCACCGTGAAAGTCGTTCGAGCCCGAACGGGTGATGATATTGACCACGCCGCCTGCAGCGCGGCCATATTCGGGTGCGTAGTTATTGGTGATGATCTGGAATTCCTGGACAGCTTCTTGCGATACCGTCGAGCGCACGCCATTGACGGAGTTGTCGGTGGCATCGGCTCCGTCGACATTGACGAGGTTGGAGCGGGCGCGCTGGCCACTCATATTGAGCCCAGATGTGGGTGCGGCGCCGAGATTAGGCGCGTTATCACGCACAACCTGTGAATCGGTCAATGTGAAGTTGATGTAGTTGCGTC
>JASLEQ010000479.1 GCA_030151135.1 Candidatus Sulfotelmatobacter sp.
CTCGCATTCGTTGCCGCGGTGAAGGGCTACAAGCTGATCATTGTGATGCCCGATACGATGAGTATGGAGCGCCGCACTCTTCTGCTGGCTTTCGGAGTCGAAATCGTTCTGACTCCCGGTCCTCGCGGCATGACAGGTGCCATCCTGAAGGCCAAGGAGATTCTCGCCAACACGCCGGAAGGTTACATTCTCCAACAGTTCGACAATCCCGCGAATCCCAAAATCCACTTCGAAACCACGGGCCCGGAAATTTGGGAAGACACCCAGGGCCGAGTTGACATCCTCGTTTCGGGCGTCGGAACGGGCGGCACGATTACCGGCGTTTCCGAATACATCAAGCCTAAAAAGCCGACCTTCAAAGCAATTGCCGTTGAGCCCGCGGACAGTGCTGTGTTGTCTGGCGGAAAGCCCTCACCGCACAAGATCCAGGGGATTGGCGCCGGCTTCGTCCCAAGCATTCTGCGGCGCGATCTCATCGACGAAGTCATCGCGGTGACGAACGAGGAAGCCATTGAGATGGCTCGAAGACTCCCTCGAGAAGAAGGCTTATTCGTCGGAATTTCTTCGGGCGCGGCCGTAGCAGCTGCTCTCAAGGTGGCCAAACGTCCTGAGAATGCAGGCAAGATGATCGTCGTGATCATTCCATCCTTTGGCGAGCGTTACTTGAGCAGTATTCTTTTTCAGGAACTGCGGGAGAAGGCAATGCAGACTCAAACGGCCTCCATCCCAGCCTAAGACCTCACATGCCGCAATTGTTCGCTCTCATTCGCGAAGACATTTCGAATGTAATGGAGCACGATCCCGCAGCAAAATCCCGGCTGGAAGTTTTTTTCTGCTATTCCGGCATTCATGCTGTGTGGTGGTACCGCGTGAACCACTGGTTCTGGAATAACGGCATGTTTTTTCTGGGCAGGTTTTTCTCCCAGCTTGCCAGGCTCCTGACCGGAATCGAGATTCATCCTGGCGCTAAGATCGGTCGCCGTCTGTTCATTGATCACGGCATGGGAGTGGTCATTGGTGAAACCTCCATCGTCGGAGACGATGTTGTTCTTTATCAAGGAGTTACTCTCGGTGGTACTGGCAAGGAACATGGGAAACGCCATCCCACGATCGAGGACAATGTAGTGGTAGGGGGTGGCGCCAAGATTCTTGGCAATATTGTAGTTGGTAAAAACTGCCGGATCGGTGCTGGCTCTGTCGTGCTGCGGAATGTGCCCGATAACTCCACGGTCGTCGGGGTTCCCGGACACATCGTTTTCCGGGAAGGGAAGCGGGTTGTTATTACCGATCCTAAGCAGATTAACGATCCGCTTTCTGAGGCGCTAGCGTCCGTTGCCAATGAAGTGAGCAAACTCCGCGAGCGTGTGACCCAACTCGAGGGCGGGGAACACGCAGTCACGCCGTTGCATCCTTCAGTCCAAAACCTCGTGGATGACCTCGATTATCAGATTTGATCCCAGACTGTCTGATTAGTGCCCGAACACTTTGACAAAGGCTGGTCAAACGTTTAATGTTCCGGTTTACCGTAAACGTTTACGGCCTTTCCAGATGTAAAACGGAAGGCACGCGTCCCAATCTTCTCCCATGTTGCTGAAGAGTCTGCGCGAAGAGGTGCTGGAGGCTAACCTGGAACTTGTCCGCCGGGGCCTCGTCCTTTATACCTTCGGCAACGCAAGTGGGATCGACCGCCAAGAAGGCCTCGTCGCTATCAAGCCGAGCGGCGTTCCCTATGAGGAGCTCAAACCCGAGCAGATCGTCATTTGCGATCTAGACGGGAATGTGGTTGATTGTAAACTCCGCCCCTCTTCCGATTTAGCGACTCACCTTGAGCTCTATCGCCAGTTTCCCGGCATCGGAGGCGTCGCTCACACCCATTCTGAGTACGCGACGGCATGGGCCCAGGCAGAAACTCCGATTCCGTGTTTCGGCACTACGCATGCCGACTATTTCCACGGGCCAGTTCCGGTGACCGGACGACTCAGCGAAAGCGAGATATCGGGAGACTACGAACTGGAGACGGGCAAAGCGATCTGCCGGGCGTTTGCCAAGCTAGACCCTCACGCTGTTCCCGCGGTCCTGGTCGCCGGACACGCACCTTTCTGCTGGGGTGCGAACGCGGCGGCTGCTGCGCATAACGCTGTGATTCTCGAGTACGTCGCTCGCATGGCTGCACACTCGATGCTGATCAACGCGGAATCGAAGCCGATTGCGCGCGAACTGCACGACAAGCACTTCTTACGGAAGCATGGTCGTAACGCCTATTACGGACAGGTCAAGACACAATGAATCTTGCTCTGCTTCTCAGTTCCAACACTCTCGTCCACCTCTCGGCGGTCGATATCGCCATCATCGTCTTCTACTTTGCCCTTGTGCTGGGTATTGGTCTGTACCTGAAGGGCCAAGCCAATACGGGTGAAGACTTCTTTATGGCCGGACGCGAGATGACCGCGTGGGTCGCGGGATTGGCGTTCCTGTCAGCAAACCTCGGATCTTTGGAATTGATGGGTTGGGCGGGAAACTCGTACAAATATGGGATCCTTGCGGCCCACTGGTATTGGATCGGTGCCATTCCCTCCATGCTGTTCCTGGCGCTGGTCATGATGCCTTTTTACTACGTCTGCAAAACGCACTCCGTGCCGGGCTATCTTAAGCTTCGTTTCGGACCCGGGGCGCAAACGATCTCCTCAGTTTCCTTCGCGTTCATGACCGTCCTGATGAGCGGCATCAACATGTACGCCATGGCCGTGGTGATGAAAGTCGTTCTCGGATGGAACATTCATTTCAGCATCATCGTTTCTTCGCTCACCGTGGCCGCTTACGTCGCTCTGGGCGGACTGCGGTCGGCGATTTTCAACGAAGTGCTTCAGTTTTTTCTGATATGGGCAGGCGCTCTGCTGATTCCGATCCTGGGATTGATCGAAGCCGGAGGCTGGAACGGTTTGCAGGCCAAGATTCTGCACAACCTTACTGAGTTGAATGTGCCCAACCCCGGTTCCTACACCCACCTTTGGTCCACACTGGGTAACTTTAACTCCAACCCGATGGGTATCAACTGGGCTGGCATCGTCTTCGGACTTGGGGCAGTTATCGCAATGGGCTACTGGACGACGGACTTCCTGGTTGTCCAGCGCGTGCTCTCGGCAAAGGATCTTCGCTCCGCAGAACTCGCCCCGATTATCGGCGCTGCATTCAAGATGATGGTCCCCCTCATTGTGATTCTCCCCGGGCTACTTGGATTGGCTCTGCTGCGTGATCCGCACACGGGGGCTCTCATTCGACTTGTACCTGCCAATATCGCGTGGTCCGATGCCGGGCAGGCCCAGGGCTTGCATGGATATGATGAGGTCCTGCCGCTAATGCTGGCTCGGTACTGCGGCCCAGGTCTTCTCGGATTGGGCATCACCGCTCTCATTGCAGGCTTCATGTCGGGCATGGCCGGAAATGTCAGTGCGTTCACCACTGTCGTCGTCTACGACATCTATGGGACCTTGATCAATAAGAACGCAACCGACGAGAAGAAGGTCCACTTGGGTCGCCGGTGGACGATCTGGGGTGTGTTGATTAGCATCGGCACTGCCTATCTGGCCGCGCGCGCCCCCAGCATCATGGATTACGTTCAGGCATTGTTCAGCTTCTTTATTGCGCCCCTCTTCGGGACGGTATTGCTGGGGATGCTCTGGAAGCGCGCCACACCCGCAGGTGGTTGGACCGGCCTCTTGGCAGGAACTCTGTCGTCGGTTGGCATGTACACGTGGGTCAAACTCGATCCAAATGCAGTTCGGTACGTGGCGCTCTCCATGGACGCGCAAGATCAGGCGCAAAACATGTTTCGCGCCCTATGGTGCTGCCTCATTTGCGTCATCGTCACGGTTGTCGTGAGTTACCTGACTACCCCCAAGCCGGATTCTGAGTTGAAGGACGTCGTGTACGGGCTGACGCCGATTCCGAAAACGGAACATGTTTCGATTTTTCACAGTCCCGTCTTCTGGGGCGCAGTCGTAGCCGTGATATTCGTAATTTTGCAGATTATTTTCTGGTAGGAGGGACCAATGAAATCTGGCGGATCACTCTCGATCTGGTTTTTCACGGGACTGTGCCTTGGCGTGACAGGCGCGCTCATTTTCGCCACGGGGATCTATGAACTCGTGAACCCGCCCGTTGAAAAAGTCGTCCTCTACGAATTGCACGCGAATATCTGGTGGGGCGCCGTCCTTTTGATCTCGGGCTTGTTCTTTAGCTTGAAGTTCTCCCCCGCGCGCGAGCGCGCAAGAACGAGCGGTAAATCTTAGCAATTTATCTATAGGTGGAAGAGGGATTCATATGCCGGAAAAAAAGAAAATGACGATGGGTGTGATCATCGGGAACCGGGGATTTTTCCCCGATCAGTTGGCGAAATCGGGACGCGAAGAGATGATTCAGGCGCTGGCGAAGGCCGGCATGGATGCCATTGTCCTCGGCCCCGAAGATAGCAAGCATGGGGCGGTCGAGACCCACGAAGAAGCAAAACGCTGTGCGGCGCTATTTAAAAAGCATGCGGACAAGATCGATGGTGTGATCGTTTCGCTGCCAAATTTTGGTGACGAGCGTGCCGTCGCCGACACGCTGCGTCTCGCGCGGCTCGGTGTGCCGGTGCTCGTTCAGGCGACGCCTGACGACGCAACAAAGATGACCATCCTGCACCGCCGCGATAGTTTCTGCGGCAAAATGTCGGCCTGCAACAACCTTCGCCAGTATGGGATTCCATACTCGCTCACTCGCCTCCATACAGTCGCGCCTGATTCGCAGGACTTCCAGAACGACCTGGCCTGGTTCTCTGCAACCTGCCGTGTGGTGAATGGCTTCCGCAATCTGCGCATCGGCAGTATTGGGGCTCGCCCAACCGCGTTCAATACGGTCCGATACAGCGAAAAGATGCTTGAGAACAACGGCATCTCGGTAGAGACGCTGGATCTTTCCGAAGTTTTCGGGAGAATCAGCCGAACGAAAGACGACAACACTGGAGTGCAATCCAAGCTCTCGGACATAAAGAAATACGCCAGCACACAGAACGTTCCCGACGTCGCGCTCATGAAGATGGCAAAGCTCGGTTATGTGATCGACGAATGGATGAGTCAAACCGACTTACAAATCAGCGCCGTCCAATGCTGGACTTCGATGGAAGAATATTTCGGTGTGGTTCCGTGCACCGTAATGAGCATGATGAGTAACAAGCTTCTGCCGGCTGCTTGCGAAGTCGATGTCTGTGGAACCCTTAGCATGCACGCGCTGGCCCTGGCATCAGAAACGCCGAGCGCCCTCCTTGACTGGAACAACAATTACGGGGACGATCCGAACAAAGCGGTCTGCTTCCACTGCAGCAACCTGCCCAAGCACTTTTTCCAGGACATCCGTATGGATTTCCAGGAAATCATCGCTGGTACCGTCGGCAAAGAGAATACTTTTGGAACGGTCGTCGGGCGCGTCAAGCCCGGAGCTATGAGCTTCGCCCGCTTCTCGACAGACGACATTTCTGGAGTGATGCGCGGCTATGTCGGCCAAGGGGAGTTCACCAGCGATGCCCTGAATACCTTCGGCGGCGTAGGAGTCGTACAGATCCCGAATCTGCAAAAGTTGCTGCATTACATCTGCGAGAACGGTTTCGAACACCATGTGGCGGCGAACTTCTCGAACACAGCGGGCGCAGTGCATGAGGCGGCCGTCCGTTACCTCGGCTGGCAGATGTACTGGCACGGAAACCAGCCGCAAGCCTAACCTTGGACGCATCAAGCGATGGCCATCGTAGCGGGAGTAGATTTCGGAACCCTGAGCGTCCGCGTTTCAATCGTCGACAGCGAGCGCGGACTCCTCGCATTCGCTGTGTCTGATTACCCTCTCCACCGTAAGCGTGAAGACCCCGACTTCGCCACGCAGTCTCACGAAGATCACATGCGGGCCCTGGCGGAAGCGACACGGCAAGCGATAGGAGCCGCCGGCATTAGCGGCAATCAGATTGCCTCGATCGCTCTCGACACCACAGGGTCAAGCGTAATCCCAGTCGGCGAAGGGATGGTACCGCTGGACGAATACTATCTATGGTGCGATCACCGGGCAAAACTCGAGGCCGCGCTCATCACCGAGATTGCGCACATCGACAAGCTGCAAGCTATCGAATGGTGCGGTGGAACCTATTCCTCGGAATGGGGCTGGGCGAAGCTGCTCCACTGGCTGCGTCACAATCCCGAAAAACGCGGCAAGTTCGCCAGCGCATTCGAGCACTGTGACATGGTTGCTGCGACGCTCTGCGGGATCACCGATCATCGCCGCGTGAAGCGCAGTGTCTGCGCCATGGGCCACAAGTGGATGTGGAATGACTCGCTCGGCGGACTTCCTCCGGAGAGCTTCCTCGCGAAAGTCGATCCCCTTCTGGCCGGGGCGCGGGAAAAGCTGGAAGGCGAATACGCGACCTCAGACCAAATCGCTGGGACGCTCGCGCCCTACTGGGCTGAAAAACTTGGCCTCCGCGCGGGAATCCCGATTCCCGTGGGAGCATTCGACGCCCACTGGGATGCTATCGGCGCAGGAGCCAGGGAAGGCGATGTGGTCAACGTAGTCGGCACCTCGACCTGCATCATCGCGTATGCTCCAAAGCCGCAACTAGTCCCCGGCGTTTGTGGCGTTGTGCCGGGCAGTGTGCATCCTCAATTCACTGGAATCGAGGCCGGGCTCTCCGCAACCGGCGACATATTCAGTGCGATTGCACAACGCGCGGGAACGACCGTTGAGGACTTGAGTGAAGGGCTCGATGAGTACCGCGCTGGCCAGACCGGGCTCTTGCGGATGACTTGGGATAACGGTGACCGCACCGTACTTGTGAATCCGAACCTCGGCGGAATGACGATCGGGTGGAACATGGTGCACACGGCGCAAGACGAACTCTTTGCGGCCATTGAGGGCACGGCGTTCCACACTCGGGTGGTTCTCGATCGTATGAGCGAATACGGCGCCCCTACGCAGCGAGTCATCAACGGCGGGGGCATTCCGCAGAACAATCCGGTTCTGAATCAGGTTTATGCGAACGTTATTGGAAGGCCCGTCCTCGTGCCGAGCGGCAAAGTTACCGGGCTGGGTTCGGCTATCTTCGCATTCATGGCCGCTGGCGCGTTCAAGTCGATTGGCGAAGCTCAAGACAAGATCTGTCCCAGGCATACCGTCTACGAACCTCAACCAGAGGCGCAGAACACCTACGCTTCACTCTACGAGCTGTATCGGAAGATCTACTTCGAGTTCGGCAGTCCATCCGCGCCGCGGTTCGGCGACGTGCTACCCAAGC
>JASLEQ010000582.1 GCA_030151135.1 Candidatus Sulfotelmatobacter sp.
GCCTTGCAGGACGGGCATAATCTCCCTTAGAACTTTGAAACCTGGATGTCCGTTAGTCTGCAACTCTGAACCAGTGCCCACGCTCGCCTACTATCGGCGCATTCTCAGCGCATATGTACTCGGTGGAAAAAGCCATCTTACGTTCTGGCATGAGGAACCTGCGGAGAATCCCAACTCGCACGCCTCTGACCTTGGCCAATACTACATGCTGTTCCACCGGAAGGCGGACTATGCCGGTGCCTACGACGCCGACGGTATTCCCATGCTCGACTATCACGGCAATATCGGACTGCAATACAACCCAATCGCAATCGCTCAATATGGGCTGGGCAACTACAACCTGTGGCTCCGCTCGCGAGATCGAAGCCGAAAGCAGAAATTCTTCCTTGTTGCGGACTGGCTTTGCTCTCATCTCGAGCAGAATGCACACGGCCTCGCAGTTTGGAATCACCACTTCAACTGGGAGTATCGCGATACACTGCAAGCGCCCTGGTACTCGGCGTTGGCGCAAGGTCAAGGAATTTCCATGCTTGTCCGGGCTCACAAAGAATCTGCCGATCCGAAATATATGGATGCAGCCATGCGGGCATTCACGAGCTTTCAGAAGCCCATCAGCGAGGGAGGCGTGGCGTTCACTGATGAGGCTGGAGATCTCTGGTTTGAGGAATACATCGTCTCTCCGCCCACACATATCCTGAACGGTTTCATCTGGGCCCTCTGGGGAGTTTTCGACTATGCATTGGCAACCGGAGACGCAACAGCGCGCCATTTCTTTGACCGGGGAACACGCACGTTGATACACAACCTGCCGCGGTATGATCTGGGTTTCTGGTCGCTATACGAGCAATCCGGCACGCGGCTCCCCATGGTCGCGAGCGCCTTCTATCATCGACTGCACATCGTTCAACTGCGGATCATGTTTCGCCTGACCAATGAAGCTGCTTTGGCAGACACGGCCGTGCGCTGGGAACACTACGCTGTCAATCCGTACTGCAAAACGCGAGCCTTTTTATACAAAGCCGCTTTCAAACTTACTCACTACTGAATTGGATCGAGGAGGAATCGATCAATCACCTGATTCCGACCTCCACTCGCGCGGACGAATTCTCACGCGCGAATGTGGCATGCGTCCCTTCGCCTGCGCGTGATCAATTTCATCCTTGTGCGCCACTCGCGATGTGGATAACCTCTACGTTCACGTGAAGATCCTCTACGTTTCCCAGTATTTTCCGCCGGAAATGGGCGCGCCCTCGGCCCGTGCCTCGGAATTAGCGATGCACTGGGCTCGCGCCGGACATCAGGTTTCCGTTCTTACTGGATTCCCCAATCATCCGACCGGAGTAGTCCCTCCGGAGTGGCGCGGCCGGTTGCGGCACTTGGTTTACAACGAAAAGTTGGGCGACGTCGACGTCTTTCGCACCTGGCTCTGGGCTTTGCCGAACCGCAAGGCTCACGAACGCATGAGGAACTATGCGTCGTTCTGCCTCTCAGCGGCTCTTCGCGGTTTGACCATTCCCCGCCCTGACGTCGTCATTGCAACTTCTCCTCAGTTATTGGTGGGACTTTCCGGCTTTTGGCTTGGCTCCGCACGCAGGATTCCGTTCGTCTTCGAGGTGCGCGATCTTTGGCCGGAATCGCTCACTGCCGTGGGCATCGGAAGCGAAGACTCGGTCCTCCACCGAACTCTCGCCCGGGTGGCCCGCCTGCTTTACGACCGCGCCGATCGTGTCGTCGTGGTTACGCCTGCATTTCAGAACAGGCTCACGGAATTCTGGGGAGTTCCGTCCGAGAAAATTTCAGTTGTCGAGAATGGAGTGGAAACGGGAACCTTCTCCCCGAGTGCATCCGGGGACTCGGATCTTCGACAGCAACTTCGACTGGAAGGGAAGTTTGTAGCAAGCTATATCGGGACCATGGGCAATGCCCACGGTCTTGAGACCCTGCTGGACGCCGCGCAACGCCTTCAACAGAACCCGAACATCGTCTTTCTACTCATTGGGGAAGGCGCCGAGAAACAAAAAATCCAAGCCGCCGCCGAATCACGATGCTTAACGAATGTTCGGTTTGTGGATCAGCAGCCCCGTGAGAAGATTCCAGCGTTCATCCTGGCGTCGGATGTCTGTCTCGTGCTGCTCAAGAGGACGGATGTTTTCAAAACCGTGATTCCATCGAAGATGCTCGAATTCATGTCGTGCTCACGTCCAGTGATATTGGGGGTTGAAGGCCAGGCTCAAGCGATTCTGGAAGAGGCTGGCGCCGGGCTGGTGATCGAACCGGAGAACTCCGAGGCACTGGCTCAGGCCATTCAGTATGTGGCTCAAAATCCTAAAATCGCAGAGGCTTTTGGCCGGAGGGGAAGGGAATACATTCTCCAAAAGTATTCACGCGCCCGTACGGCGCAGAAATATATCGATGTGCTGGAATCCGTAATCAGAACTTCCGCGCGCTGAGCGCTTACGGATGCACCGTATAAACCGTGACGGCTGTTGCCGCAGCCATAGCGACATCGAAAGTTTTGCCCGCGAGCACGCGGCCACCGCTCACCGGCACAAACAGGATGTCATCGCCTTGTAGCGGCACATCCGGGCTTTTGGCCTCGAGCATTTTCTTGATTTCAAGCTTGGTTTCGATCATACCGCTCGGCCCCTTACGGATCAGCCGCGCTCCACTTAACTTCGCCGTGTGATTCGTTCCACCGGCGAGGGCCAATGCCTGCAACACCGTCAAGCTTCCATTGTCGACCAACAAGCCGCTCGGACGGCCCACATCTCCGACAACGTAAATGATGGGCGCGCGCGGCACGTTGATAGTGTCCCCCGGCAGGATCTCGATATTTTTCGATAGATCGTCCGCCAGATTTCGCGGCAAGTCGAGGTGAATGGCCTCGCTCTGGCCCCGCCGCACAACTGCGATTTTCCGCGAAGCAGACTGCGAGAATCCACCAGCCTGGGAAATGATGGCGTACAAATGATGGTCGCCAATCTCCGCATAAATTCCGGGCTTGTTCACCTCGCCCAGTACCGTCACTCCCTGCGAATTGGCCTCATCGATAAAAATTGAGACGTGCGGATTGCGTACGAACCCGCCATCTTCCAACCGCTTTGCGATCAGGGTTTGCGCCTCTTCCTGCGTCAAGCCCTCCACATGCACGTAATCGATCAGCGGAAGATAAATATCGCCCGCATTACTGATCCGGACCTTGGCGCTCAACTCCGGAACGTTGTACACGCTCACCTCAAGCAGGTCGCCGGCCCCGAGTTTTAGCATTCCCGACCAATCGGAGCTTGTTTCTTTGTTCGTTTCGTCCGTTTTGGGTGAATTTGCGGTAACGCCCGAAGTGCTGGAGGCTGCGGACGACAATGGTTGCGCGGCTGGAAGTTGCGCCGGAGCCGCGGACTCTTGTTGGCCTGCGGGCTGTTGTGCAAGGGCTGCACTGCCGATCAGAAGAATTGCGAGACAGAGAGGCGGAATACGACCACGACGAGTGGAACCCGAGGTACCCAACTTCATCCAAAGACCTCTTCGATTTCTGGCTGAATTTGCAGAGAAGTTTAGCACAGCGTCTTCGCCTTCCCACCTCGCAATGTGAACTAGTCGCTGCGATTTCCACAGTTTTTTTGCCGGCGCGATTGAAACTTGCGATTCGCCGCTGGTACATTCTGTTGACTTCCCGAATAACCAGGTATCTGCCGTCTCACTATTAAAGCGAATCGCTCGCTGCGATACTTGCGACAGATGTGCGGACTGTGCGCCGGTCTCTCAGGGTGTGTGCCGAGGGGGCATAGTTGACCGTAATTAGTCTGGGCCTTTTTTTTGTAGGGTTGCTGGCAGCGTTCATTTTGACCCGTTACGTGCGAGACACCGCCGTCTCTCGCGGATGGGTGGCTATTCCTACCCAGGATCGTCACATGCACTCCAGCCCCTTGCCGCGCCTGGGGGGAGTCGCCATTTTTGTGAGTTTCTCCTGCTGCATGGCTATTGCAGCGGCCTGGGCGTTCCACAACTCTCCGCTGCACGTTGCTTCGTTTCTGAAGTCGATGTTGACGATTCTGGCGCCGGCCTCGCTGGTCTTCCTGCTCGGCGTCTACGACGATCTACGCGGCGTCGGTCCCTATTTTAAATTCGGGGTACAGACCGTGGCCGCCAGCATGTTGTACGCGAGCGGCCTCCGCATCGTGAATATTCCGGTCTTGTTTGGGGACCGCGTACTTCCATCCTTTATCGGGTGGGCATTCACGGTGATCTGGGTGCTGGCGATCACGAATGCCTTCAACCT
>JASLEQ010000566.1 GCA_030151135.1 Candidatus Sulfotelmatobacter sp.
CTCATCGGGGCTGATGCGGAGGGTCGTCTTGTCCACGACTTCTCGATTGTCTTTTTGCTTCGCTATGAGCTCCGGAGAGGGCAACAAATGGAATTATCAGGCGTGAGACTCGCTGGCTGCCCGCGCCGGAGTTCGCCATGCGGATACCATCCCCGCAGCAACGCCGAAAAACTGGGCACCCGAGCGGGCCGCCAACAGAAAGGGGGACCACAGCCCAACCAGAGGATCTTTCCGAACTAAACGAGCAGCAAACGGAAAGGTCGTGAATAAGAAGATCGCGCACACGACATACGAGAACGGCACTTCAAACCTTGCGAGCAAGTCAGAACAGACTGCGATCAGCAATGCCGGAGGAAACAGAAGCTGCAGCTTCATGATTTGGGGCGTGTGGCTATCTTTCAGAGTCTTCTTCGGGTTCTTGCGTAACGCGATCATGCGCCAAAAAGCGAATTTATATTTCTTCTTGAGATATCGCCACAGAGTGTCCGGATGCGTATGGTAGACGATTGCAGACGGTTCAAAGACCATCTTCCAGCCTAGTTTCGACATCCGGTACGACAGCTCGATGTCCTCAGCGCATGCTACCGGGAAACTCGTGTCGTATCCCTTCAACTCAAGAAAGCGGTCTCGCCGGAAGGCCGCTGAGTACGTATCCACAAAGTCGATCTCCGGTTGAGTCGCCATCCGGCGATATCGGTCCTCGTAGTCGTACTGAACGAATCGAGCCACCAGAGATCTTTGGCGCGTCTGATAGGTACCCTTAACTCCCACTACGGCGGGGTCTTCGAAAGGTTTGGTCATCGTCTGCAGCCACCTCTCAGTAGGCACGCAGTCGTCGTCAGTAAATAGAATGATTGCGCCCTTGGCCTCTGCCGCTCCACGATTACGCGCGGCCGCAGGGCCTGAATTCACCTGAGAAATAAGGCGCACGCCTCGGTATTGCCGGATGACATCTCCGATACCGTCGGTGGATCCATCATCAACAACGATGATTTCTGCGCTCGCGGCGGCGGCTTGTGGGCAAAGGGCATCGAGGCAGTTCGCGATTCGAGATGCCCCATTGAAGGTTGGAATGATGATGGATACCAACATTGTTAGAAGAACTAAATCTTCGTCGGACGACTGCTGAACTGGAATCTCCCTAGATTGCTCCACATCCGCAATCCTTGCCGCAGTTGTCATTCGTTAGAGGTTGCGATCCATGTTAGCACCCCTAGCACGATGAACTGTATGCCCAGCGTTGCCGCGGGCGGTGATGCTCTGAGGACCCACGTGCCCTAACCATTTTAGGTGCAAAAGCCGTATCCGTGACCGGGAGACCAGCTACGATTTCGGTTCAGAAATCTGACGGGGTTTGGACTCATTAGTGGGCTGTCTCAGCAAGCAACGGCTATCGGGCGCGTCGAATGCAAAAGCATCAGGAAAATTACTACCGCAACGCAACAAACTGATACCCGCGGGGTTTGATGGCACCGAAGCAGGAGTCTAGGTGTCCTGATTCAGGAGTCTCGAACGGGTCAGAAATTGGCTTCAGCAAGTTGGACTTTGATGGAAATATTCGGCCACACAATCTCAACAGTGACGGGGCGGGTACGGTTTTTACGTCTTAATGGGTTGGAACATCCCAGTGCGTATGCTCTCGTTTCCGCGCTTCGGAATTCTAGACCACACCTACCTCGGACTCCTCAAGGTGTTCATATTGCCATCACGGAGGGCTCCGTAGGCATTGACAACAGCGAACGGCCGCGACTACAGTGTCGAGTCACCAAAAGTTCGACAGACTTGAATGCCGAACGAGGTGTCCCAGACTGCTGCTTCCCTCCGAGTGTTCGCTCCAGCAGTCCGTATTTGGCTATCGTGAGCAGTCCCGAACGAGGTTCTCGTCGGACTTCCGTTCACAATGGGTGGCTGTTTTTATGCTCATAATCGAGCCAAGCGTATTATCATATGATATTCAAAACATTGATCTGACCAACAACGCGCCGCAAGGCCGATTGGCTTTTCTCCGTTAGAAAACGGTGATCTTGGGATGATTCGTAGCCGTCTCAGCTATGTCCGCTTCAAACTGAAGATTTTGATGTTGCTCCTGCCTGCGTGTTCGTACTACTTAGCAGCCAGGGTGCGCTTCGGTTTCAACCCTCTCGCGTTGCGTGCATCGCCTTCGAGTTTGCCCTCCTATTGGGGCATCGTGTTGCTTACCACGATCATTTGGGCGATCGCGGCGGAAGAGTCGGGATTGTGGAACGTTGAACAGCTCTATGCGCCGGGGGGGAAGAGTCGGCGCCTTGTGGAAGCGATCGCCTTCACCTATGCCGTCGTAATGGCCATGGGGTTTCTGTACCGCCAAGCAAGCTATTCGCGATTGGTTGTCGGTCTCAGCGCTGTCACCCTTTTCTTCTTGGCAACTGCCGCTCGTGTTGTGTCTCGCGTCATCCTGGAACTCCTAAGGAAGGGTGGCAGAAACGAAGTGAAGATTTTGATGGTCGGTACGGACCGGTTCGCGCGCAGGGTCGCAACATCGCTGCTGCATGGGGAAGTGCTTCCATGCAAGGTGATGGGGTTTGTACGCTTGCCCGACCAGGAGGTAGCCGTCGAGGGCCCGGTCTACGAGATGAACCAGATTCCCAATTTTTCTAACGGGCACTCGATTGACGATGTAGTGATTGCTTTACCTGCCGCACGTCTGATCGACATTCAAAAGGTTACTCCTGCCCTGGAAAAACTTTGTGTCCCTACGAGGGTCGTCGTCGATCTTGGCGAAGGAGTTGGCATCCGCGACCGCCTGATCGATTTGGGCGGTATCCACATGCTTGATCTGCAGCCTACCCTCGCTGAGACCGGTTCTTACCTTTTTCAGAAACGCGCCTTCGATTTGGTGCTTTCACTCATAATCATCCTGATCTGTTCGCCAATTTTCTTCCTGATTGCACTCGCCGTCAAACTATCCAGCCCAGGCCCGGTATTGTTCAGCCAGGAGCGGGTCGGGCTGAATGGTCGCGTTTTTCGGATGCTGAAGTTTCGCACCATGCGCGTCGGAAGCAAGCAAGAGGCGGACACACGATGGACCAGTGATAATGATCCTCGACGAACGGCGGTGGGTGCGTTCCTCAGGAAGACGAACCTTGATGAGCTGCCCCAGTTTTTCAATGTCTTGAAGGGTGATATGAGCATCGTCGGGCCACGACCCGAGCGGGCTTACTTCGTGGAACGATTCTTGGGAGAGTTCGATCGATATAATTTCCGCCACACTTTCAAAGTTGGGATTACAGGCTGGGCGCAAGTGAATGGCTGGCGCGGCGACACTTCGATTGCAAAACGGGTCGAGTAC
>JASLEQ010000577.1 GCA_030151135.1 Candidatus Sulfotelmatobacter sp.
ACACAGTTTCGTGGTTCCCGGCTGGAATTTGGGGGAGGTGCTGGATTCCAATCCGTCCATGAGTTCTCCGGGAACGTATCGCGCCTTCACCGGCGGTGCGGCCCAGTTACAAGCTGTCCAGTATCTGGGGCGCAGCGGCGAGTTGAGGTACATTGGCGCGGTTCGTGTGGACTCGAGTGCGTCCATGTTTGGCGGGAAGCGCGTGAATAACATTCATGGCATGGAACTCAACAAGGCATGGTCGCTCGATGGATGGAGTCTGGTTCTGGATAACCAAGCCACTTATTCGCAGGGTGCGCTGTTTGGGGAAACGGGGATGGAAGGACTGGGTGCGGTGGTGACGGAGATGAGCACCTGGAATGGTGCTTTCGGTATTCAACTCGGATCGCTCTCGATGCAGAGCGGCCTCATGCCAGAGCAGAGCATTCTCACTCTGCAGGCGGCAAGACTGAGCGAGACGGTGTTGAGCGAGATCGATCGGCGTGTCGGAAGCCGTACGGTTGCAACAGGTGCGGCCTATTACGGCCTGTTGCATTTTTTCTCCGGCGATCTGATTGACGGATGGCAAAAGGGAATGATGACCGGCTTGGACCGGCAATTATCTGCCCGCGACCGGGTGGGGATAGGATACGCCTTAACGCGCATCGGCTTCTCGGGACGTGGAAACGGGTTCACCGCGAGTTCCGGGATGCTGCTGTACGGTCGGCAACTCTCGGGAAAGCTAGTGGCGGAAGCGGGTATAGGGCCGGAATCCATTCAAAGTCCGAGAACAGGCTCGGATTTTAGCGATCTGACCTGGCACGGCCGGGGAAGCGTGCTCTTGCATCTGCGAACACTGGATGTCGGATTGGGAGCCAGGCGGATGCTGACAATCGGTTCGGGTGTGTTGTATGGGGCTCATACCCAGAGCGTTGAGGGCAGCATCGGACACCGTCTCAGTCGAACCTACTCGGCGTCTGCGCATTTCGGAGCAGCCCAAAACAGAAGCATTGAGGGTGATGATCGATACGTAGCGCAATTTTTTGGAGCTACAGTGAGTCGTCATGTGAGCAGCCAGGCTGCTTGCTTTTTCACTTACAATCTGCAGCGCCAAACCGGGCAAGGCTGCTCCGCGGCCAACTGCGGGCAAACGGGGATGCGACATGTTTTGGGGCTGGGGATCAGTTGGACCTCCCGCCCGATCGGGGTCCGCTAGAGCGAAGCCAGGTTTGGCTCCCTAACCGATGAGGGCGGGCGCGGTTCCTGCCGGTCGGTCGAGTTGTTGATCACGGCTGCAGGATCATCCTTCAGGCTTCGGCTGCGGCGAGGAGGCAGAGTGCAGCAGGACGCATCGGAAGATCGACGAATCGGCATTCAGGAGATCCTTGCTATTGCAAGGCGACGTTTCTGGTGGATCGTGGCGCCCGTGTTGCTGGGACCCGCCGTCGGCTTCCTTATATCACTCAAGATCACGCCGGTATACACCTCGCAGTCTTTTGTCCTGGTAGAACAACAGAAGGTTCCGGACACTTTTGTACCCTCGATGATTACAGATCAGTTAGAAACCCGCCTGATGACTATGCAGGATCAGATCCTGAGCCGATCGCGTCTGCAGCCAATCATCGAACATTTCGGTCTTTACAAAAATGATCGCGGGCAGTCGTCGATGGACGAGCTGGTGGGACGGCTGAGAAAGGCCATCAAGGTCACTCCTCTGCGTCCGGACTCCAGCAATGCGCTACGCGGATTTTACGTGGCCGTCGATTCTGACAGTCCGGCCACCGCCCAGAAGGTGTGCGAACAGGTTCTTTCAATGTTCATGGAGGAAAACCTGAATGCGCGCTCAAAGCGCGCCCAGGACACTACGGATTTCCTGACAGAGCAGTTGCGCGACGCGAAGGGCAGACTCGACGAAAACGACGCCAAACTGGCTGCCTTCAAGAGCCGCTACATGGGACGGCTCCCTACCGACGAGCAGAGCAACCTGCAGATGCTGGCCACCCTGAGTACGCGACTCGATGCGGTCAACGAAGCGATCGCCCAGGCGCAACAGCAGAAGGTCATGCAATCGTCTCTGCTGTCGCAACACAGAGTGGATGCATCCCGCACCCGGGACGGGGGAGAAAAACCGAGCGAGCTTCAGAAGCAGCTTTCCGCGTTGCAGGCGCAATTGGCCGCGCTTGAGGCGCGGTACACTCCGCAGCATCCCGAGGTGGTTAAAACCAGGAAGCAGATCGAAGTGGCGCGGCAGCAATTGAGCGCTGCTAATTCGGCCACGCCGGAACCCAATGCGGGACTATCAAACCCAGCTGTGGACACTCCGGATACGGCTCAATTGCGAGCGTCACTGCAGGCCATTGAAGAAAGCCTCAAGACGAAACGGGCCGAACAGGTGAGACTGGAGCAACAGATTGCATCGTTTGAAGCACGAATCCAGTTAAGCCCGACTGTGGAAGAGCAGTTCAAGGCTCTCACCCGCGATTATGAAAGCGCGCTGCAGTTCTACAACGATCTGCTTACCAAGAAAACCCAATCCGAAATGGTTCGCGACCTCGAGCAGCGACGGGAGGGGGAACAGTTTCGTGTTATGGATGCCCCAAGCTCACCATCGAAACCAAGTTTCCCGGATCGCACCAAGTTTGCGCTTGCCGGCCTTCTAGCTGGGTTCGGTTTGGGGATTGTGCTCGCAGCGGTACTGGAGATGAAAGAACACACCATCCGTACCGATAAGGAGATCGCCACCCAAATCGGAATTCCTGTGCTCGCCGTGATTTATACCCTCGACTTCAACAAGCAGTGAAATTGCGACGGAACGAAAGAGACGCAATGTACGAAGAACATTTCCATCTCGCAACTTCACCCTTTAACCCGGGCCCCGATCCAGACTGCCTGTACGTTACAGAAAGCGTACGGGAAGCGTTGTCAGCACTGGCCTACGGCGTGAACCGGCGCAAGGGCTTTATGTTGCTGACCGGGGACGTTGGTACGGGAAAGACCACCATCCTGAACGTATTCATGCGATGGCTGCAGACCCGCCATGCGGTTACGGCGCTGGTCTTTAATCCTCACCTCGGGCCCGACGATTTCCTGGAACTCATGGTTCACGACTTCGGGCTGGAATGGAGCGGAGAAAAGAAGGCGCAATTGATGATTCGCCTGAATCGCTGGCTTCTGGAGAAGTACCACGCCAACATCCCTGTGGTGCTCATGGTGGACGAAGCGCAACAACTCTCCGAAGCAGTACTGGAAGAGCTGAGATTGTTGACTAATCTCGAGACCCCCCTCCATAAGCTCATGCAGATCGTGTTGTGCGGCCAGCCGGAATTACGTGCGCTCCTCGCGCGGCCGTCGCTGCGGCAGTTGCGGCAACGCATAGGCCTGACATGCACAATGGCCCCGCTGACCGCGGCGGAGACCGAGGCATACATCGCTCACAGGCTGCGAACGGCCGGAGCTGCCCATGAGGATCTGTTTCAATCGGGCGCGATTCAAGAAATCTTCCGAATGTCCCGCGGCATTCCGCGCGTGATCAACATCATTTGCGAGGAACTGCTGATTGCGGCCTACTGTGACGGTAAGTCAGGGATCGCGGCTGACATGGTGACGCGGATCGCACGTGACAATGGACTGGAAGCAACGGCGTCAAGTTCGACTTTAGCCTCGTCGACGTGCGCTGTAGCGACATCCGCGAAGAGTTCCGGAGCAGAGATATAGAAAGGACCCCATGAGCCGCATCCACGAGGCAATCCGCAAGGCAGCACAGGAACATAGAGCCCCGAACTCCACCGCGATGACTTCAACAGAAGAGATCTTGTCGACAAGCTTTATGGTCGCGGCAAGGGGAACGCGACATCCGGACGAAGCGAAACCCCATGCAGAGGAGAGTGAATTAATTTGCCCTTGGAGCGCCTGCCCTGAAACAGCGTGGCAGCCGAACAAGGATGTCATGTTGTTCCTGTCGGACACCCCAGATCACCGTGCACGGGAACAGTTCCGGTTGATCCGCACGAAGCTGAACCGAATTCGGGAACAGCGCCCGCTCTGCGCGATTACCATCGCGAGCGCGCTCTCAGGGGAGGGCAAGACATTTGTCGCTGCAAATCTAGCACACGCTCTTACGTTACAGAGAGAACAGAGAGTGCTCCTGATCGATGCGGATTTGCGGCAGGGTTCGCTCGCACGGGTGCTCGGCGCACGTCCCGGCCCCGGGTTGACCGAGTATCTCGACGGGCATGAGTATGTGGAAAACATCCTTCAGCGGGGGGCCAACGGGACCGTATACCTTATCCCGGCAGGGCGCCGTGTTCACGATGCAGGAGAACTCATTAGCGGATTCAGATTCAGAGACCTCTTACTACAGTTGCGGCCGCGGTTTAACTGGATTGTGATCGATACGCCGCCCACGGCCCAGTTTGCAGATGCTGGCGTGATCGCCGGTCTGTGTGACGGAGTGCTTCTGGTGTTTGGTTCGGGAAGGACGCCGGTGCAACTCGCAAAAAGGGTGGCAGGAGAATTTAAGAAGCAGGGGATCTTAGGCGCGGTCCTGAACCAAGTCGATGGGGCGGCCACGGAGGGGAAATATTTTCGCTATTACGGTGATTATGGTGGTTGACCACCGTCCCGGTGGTCGGATCGGTTTTGCAGAACGGGGGCAGGCATTCTTCTCGAGGAGGCGCTAGACGGTCTGCCATCCCTCGGTATGGTTCGCAGTATGGATGCCCGGAATCGCATTGTGCTCGCGCGGGCCGCAGATCACGCCGGCAATTCGCTCCGCCGCTCGGCCATCCCAACCGGGAGGTATTGTTCCTTGCTTCGCGTGTCCGGCCAACACGCGGGTTATTTCTTCGCGCAACCGGTCCAGATTGCGGCCTACCAGGACATTCGTCCCCAGACTGATGGTTACCGGACGTTCAGTAGTCTCGCGCACCGTGATACACGGTGTAGAAAGGAAAGTGGTCTCCTCCTGGATCCCGCCGGAATCCGTAATCACCAACGATGCCTTGCTCTCCAGCCCCAGGAACTGCAAATACGGCATAGGTTGCAGCAAGTTCATTCCCGGAACTTTGCATGCGATATCGTTCATTTCTCCAAGTTGCTGGCGAGTGCGCGGGTGGACGGGAAAAAACACGGGAACATCCCGAGAGATATCGCCTAACATCAGCATAAGCCGGGAGAGCCAAACCGGATCATCCACGTTGGAAGGACGATGCAGAGTGAGAAGGATGAAGCGACCGGGAGTGCTCGGCGGTACCGTTCGTTGGGCAACCCGCAGCATGCGCAATAGAGTGTCGATCATTACGTTGCCAACCCGGTAGATCTTGGCTGAGCAAACTCCACTTTGCAGCAGGTTGATATCCGCATCTTCCGACGGAGTGAAGAGGAGGTCGGCCACGCAATCGGTCAGGATGCGGTTGATTTCCTCGGGCATGGAGCGATCCCAGGATCGCAAGCCAGCTTCAACATGCCCAATGCGAACGCCAAGTTTCGAACAGACCAGGGCGGCCGCAATGGTCGAATTAACGTCGCCATACACCAGGACGAGATCGGGTTGATGTTCCGCAACAACCGGCTCAAAGCGCCGCATCACCTGAGCAGTCTGCTGGCCATGAGTTCCCGAGCCAACGCGCAGGTTGATATCGGGCTGGGGGATTCGCAGTTGTTGGAAGAAGACATCTGACATGTTGAAGTCATAATGCTGGCCGGTGTGAACCAGCAACTGGCTCACGTCCGGTCGGGAAGATAGCGCATGGTAAACAGGCGCCACTTTCATGTAGTTTGGCCGGGCACCAAGGACGTGACAGATTTTCATGGGCGCTGCCCTCCAGATCAACTGTTTATGAAAAATCGCCAGACGCTCTACCAGTGAAAAGCTCCACATTTGCCTGGGTAAGATCGACGATCTCGACGATGCGATCATCCGGAACAGGTTGTCCAGCCGGGAACATAAGATGCAGGACTCCGTCTTCCTCGCCTTCCGTCAGGAACCCGAGATCGTTGAAGACCGCTCCAGATGTTTCGTTGCGGGATGTCTTCCTGTAAGCAACGCGGAGGTCGCGCTTCGTCCGTGCTTGGCGGCGGCTCAGCAGGAACGCGAGGAAGGCATGCTCCACGCGCTTTGCCTGGACGCGGCAACTGAACATCAAATCCGTGACACAGTTCAATTGGCTCTGCACTGTGCAAAAGCCGATGGTTCCGTAGCTACCGAACCGATCGTCACAATCCAATACGTAGGTGTCAACGCAGGGATCCGCGAGAATTGCCTTCAATTGCGCGAAACTGTAGCGATTCCCGGAGAAGTTCATTTGGTTGGTGCGCTGGGTCAGTTCATGCACACGACCGACGTTCGTTTCATCGAGTGTGCGAATGGTCAGACGTAATCGACAATCGCGCAGAAAGGCGATGTAGTCGCCCTCAAAATGATCCCGGGCCTCATCCCGGACATGCTGTTCGCGATAGAGGAAACGACGCTTGCGGCTTTCGGCCGTGATCGGAACCTGGCAGTCCGTACGCAGGAGGATGCTCCCGTAATCCGATGCGTCGATGACGGTGACGCCGGGGCAATTTCTTCGTACCTCTTCCCGCTCAAAAGCTGAGTCGTCCACGAACAGGAGTGAATCCATGCCGATGTTCAGCTGAGAGACGAGAGCTCGGATCCCGGTACTTTTGGGATTCCAGGAGATCTGAGGAAAGAGGAAGTAATCTGCGATTGCAAAATGCTGAAGGGCGGCCAGGGCATCCTTCTCGTTGTTTTTGCTGATAACCGAGAGCAGAATGCCACGCTCGTCCAGGGTTTTAAGCACATCGCGAATCTGCGGCCTGAGGAGCAGGCCGTCGACTCCATCCTCGACCAAGGTCCCATCCCAAATGGTGTTGTCAAGGTCCCAGGCAATGCATTTGCAAATGTGCTTATCGGGGGTAGAAACCATTTCCGTCCTTCGCGGCTGAGCCCGATCGGGAGCAAACCCGCGCCCGATCACAAAGTCCATTGCGCCGAAGAAGAGGGTATGAGCGGTGTCAATCAGGTTGGGCGTGAGCTCGATGTCGAAGGGAATACCGAAGTTGACACACTTCATGATCTCCGAGGTGGGAACGGGATGACGTTGAAATCCCGGCTCCATCACAATCAGCTCCTGAAACGGGCGAGATCGCTGAGCGCTGCGCACCACCAGCGTCATGGCAACACTGACTGGTCCGGGATTGAAGCATTCGATTAGGAGAAAATCTGGTATCGGCCCATCAGGTGCTGGCCGCTGCGCCGCACGCTTCTTGAACGAGTACCGCTTATGCATCGCAATTGACTTGAGCCGGGAGATTGGCGCGAGTTGGATCAGTCCAGCGAGTTGCCGATCTCGCCGTTCAGCTTCGTCTGCTTCGGTAAGGCTGTATAGTCGCGCGTTTGCCGGCGACCAAAGTTTTGCCCAGGGACGGAACGTGATCTTGAGAAGATAGCCATTCAGCGAGTCCTGACAAGGTACCCGCACCATCCCGTCAACAAAACGCCGGCATCTCCCATCAACGCGAGGTTGGTAAAAGGTGCAGGTCGTATAGCACGTGGGCCATACACATTCCGTGCAGTGTTCTCCCCATGGGATGAGGGATTTCTCACTCACCATCGAACGCGTTTCGGCGAAGCGTTCAAGGATCTCCAAAGGAACTTCGACCTGCGAGCTTTCCTGGGGGTTTGATTCGGATTCATACATAGACATCTCCATGAGGAGTCGATCAATCTGGAAATATCAGTGAGTGTGCATGATCATGGCCTGCCGGAGAGGGCAGCGGGTTCATGCATCAGGTTCAGGACCTCGGAGATAGGAAGAATGTCGGCGCCGGAGGCAGTGGCTAGCGACAGAGTCTCTCTGAACTGGTGCGGCGTACACCCAAAAGGGGACGGCTCTGGCTCAATGTCGTGCGAGTAGAAGATCAACCATCCACGAAGAACATTATTCTGGCGGATGTATCGTTTCACAACATGGATCGGCGTG
>JASLEQ010000729.1 GCA_030151135.1 Candidatus Sulfotelmatobacter sp.
GTCCCCTCCGAGATAGCCCGACGATGGCAGCGACTCCGCATACGCCTTCCAGCTTTTTCCAGCACCACCCAGTGCGCGAACCACGTTATCTTGAGTCACCACGCCACTGAATGCATCGCCAGAAGTTCCTGTGATCGATGAGCCGGCTCCGACCGTGAGCTCAAAATAGTTAGGTAATGAGGGATGCGCGTCCGCGTAGTACTGCGTGGCGAGGCTGTTCGCGCTGGCCAAGCCATTGAGATAAGGCATGCTTGCATTGCCGATCACGTCACTAAAGCTGTGGTTCTCCTCGACCACGATAAAGACGTGCGAAAACTGCGGGATCCCGGCACCGCTTGTCGGCAGAATATTAGTGAGACTGTAAGTGGCCATCTCCGTGGAAGCGCTCACAGATGCCGAGACGGTGTACGAGCCGGCGGTTCCGTTGGCGGTAAGCGTCGACGAGTTCGCAACCCCGTTCTCGTCTGTGGTGGCTGACATCGTTTGAGCCCCGTTCGCAAACGAGCCAGTGGCGCCACTCGCGGGTGAGGTGAAGGTGACCGTTTCGTTTGCTACAGGATTGCCCGATGAATCCCTGACCGTCACCTGCAGTAAAGCTGCGAAAGCTGTATCAATGAGCGCCGACTGGCTATTTCCCGCGGTAACCGTCAGCGATAGGGCGCCGGAACCTCCCGATGAATTGACCGTAAGAGTCGCCGCGGCGCTTGTGACCGTTCCGTCCGCATTGGTGACCGTGACCGTGAATTTTTCGCCGTTGTCACTGCTGCTGGTAGCGGGGGTTGTATAGCTGGAGCCGGTCGCACCGGCTATCGCGTTGCCGTTCCGGTTCCATTGATAACTGAGCGGAGCTGCGCCGGTGACGGCAACCGTGAACGTCGCAACTGCTGGAGCTGTGACCGCCTGACTCTGGGGCTGAGTTGTGATCGAAGGAGCCGATCCCGTGCCTGCTGTGGACGTGCCGCCGCAGCCCTCGCTCGCGAGCACGGCCAAAAGTGCTGTGACCACGGCAAGCCAAAACGTAATCCGCCCGATCCTCTTGCGAAGGTTTGGCGAAAGTCTCATCCGAATCAAATGGGGAACGGCCCCCCGCGTTGGATGAACAGCAAAGCGCGGCAGTTGGCTCCAGAAACTTATATGTATCGGTAAACCGCTATTCTCGTAAGCGCGCGGGGATCCAACTACAAGGGCGAGGTATGAACAAGACCATCTTCCTGGCTCTAAGCAAATTACGGAGAACTGCGAGATGTAGGAAGCGGGGAGCGCTTTATCGCGCGATTACGAGCAGTTTTCCGAGTACCAGCACGTATCCAATGATCGCGACGACTCCATGAGTCCGAATCGCGCGGTAACTCGCTGGCCAAGGAAACATCAGAAGGCCGAAAAATGGTTTCAGCTTGTCGGGCCAAAGCAGGCCGGCAACGCCAAAAATCAAATTAAGCTGCACTACGATGCAGAAAATTAAGTTTTCCATGGGACGGGCGGGGAGAACCATTCTATTAGAAACTATCGCGATCTGGAACCCAAGTTCCGAAAGTTATGGACTTCTGGTATTCGCCGGATAAACATTCGCATCCCGATGTTCGCCTGGGAACTCTCTTTTGAATTCGGACGTCTGGGGGCATCATCCGCCGCCCTTCGGGCGTTCACAAACAGGCTGCTGCACCCATTTTTGGCCTCTCCCTCATCTGGCCACTTACTTCCGTAACGTTTGAGACCTTACCGTTTCGTCTTACGCTCTAGAGGTACAACCGCGGATTTAGGGGAGTTCTTTATTCCTGACGTCAACACATCGCAAGGGGCGCGTGCGGCTTCGGCCCGTGCGTTCGTTCACAGCCTCAACATCCTCATTAAGTATGCGCGGATGTACGGCTACGACCACAAGCGCACCGAGTCGCAGTTTGAAACAACCTGGAACGAATTGGAGAGCGCGCTGCCCGCTGGCGGTTTTCTGCTGGGTGTTTCTGACAACAAGCTTCTTCTGGACGGTATTCCGCTGGAATCTGGACAATCTGAAAAGAGTTTCGCAACCTTGTTGACCACCGCGGGTCTGGCAAGCCTGCATTTTTCCAAAGACGTTACTGAAGAAGACTTCGTTCGACTGGTGCGAGCATTTATGCTCGCCGGCTCCAAGGCTGGCGACGTTGCCAAGCAAATCAAAGATGCCCTCGGATCAAAGAACGGCTCGATCAAGATCAATGAAGTCAAGTTCGTGGCCGCCGATCCGCTGACAGGGGATGTCAGCATCGCCGCGCAAATTGCCGCCCAGACGCTTGGTCCGGAGTTCAAGCAGTGGTTGAATGATCCCCAGAAGCTTCTTCAACTCATTGCGGCTGCGGAGGGTGCTGGTTCAGGGGGAAAGACCGGCGACGGAACCCCCATGGTTCCACTCGGGAGCGTGCCGAACATCGCGAGTGCAGAAGGTGGCACCGCTGCCGGATCTGTTGCGGGCACGGGCAGCGGCACAAATGCTAGCGGCCAAGGTGCCGGAGCGGGAACTGGCGTGGCTCCGGCATTTGCTGGTTCGGTGGTCCCCCTTCAAGAGCAGGAAGTGATCCAGGCGATCCGACTGCTCACCCGATTTGGCCAGGTACAGCAAGATCCGAGCGTGAAGGAAGAGGAGGTCCAAAAGGAACTCTCCGAAACCGACCCCAACACCCGCCTGAACTTGCAGCAGTTGCTGGGTGGTCTGGCGGCAAAAGCCGCCACTGCGGATGAAGACGATACTCCGCTACTGATGAAGGCTGCCGAGCATATGGCCATTCGCTTTGCCCTTCAGCGCTATCAAAAGGGCGAAATCAAGGTCAATGCCGTCCACCAGATGATGGAGCACATGAGCCGTCAGATGGACTCCTTGCGCCAGATCCTCAAAATTCAGGAAGAAAAGATGAATAAGGCCGGGATATTGGTCGAGTCGCACGCCGATATCCTGGACCGCATGTTCTGGGCTGAGGTCCCGGAATCCGGAAAACGCAGCGTCCTGCTGTCAGTCGAAGCCCCCTGCGTGCCGCCGCGTAACCTGCGCCAGTTTGTAGAACTGCTTCTAGAACGGGATGACCGTCAATTGGCCGGCGATATTCTGAACAATTATTCCGGATGTCTGGGTGCGAAAGATAACGAACCTCGTCGTAGAACCGCAATCGGATTGAGTCAATTGGCCGATTTATACGCCCGGATCGGTGGTGAGCCGATGGGCAAGGCCATTCGCAAACTGAGCGAGCAGATTATTACCGAAAAAGACGCTGAGATGCAGAGCCTGCTCGGTGCGGCATTCGTGCGGCTCAGTCAGGAGGCGAGCGCCGCCAAGAATTACGGCGCGATCAATGAAGTCTGCGCTGGCATGGAACTGGTTAGCGTCGAGCGCCCGGTTCTGGTGAACGATCTCCGAGCTCGTGTCGGAGTCGAAAATCGTCTCCCTGAATTCATCGAAGAAGCGCTTCGAATGGACGCAGTCCCTCCCGATATGCTCGCGGTGCTACGCCGCACCAGCCAGTCGGGAGCCGAGCACCTTGCTGACCGATTCTTCCGCTGTATGCGCCGCGATGAATGCGACCGGATGATCGAATTGGTGAAAGAGCTGGGCTCGCCAATCCTGCTGCAGCTGCGTGAAATCCTTCGCACCGGTCAACCCCGTCAGGCATCTGGCGGCGTAGGCCTGATCAGCCGCCTCGATGTGGGAACTCTGCTGGAGCTCCTGCCCGTGCGACTGCCAGAATGGAACCGCTTCTACCACGACGTCGTGGTCCGCCAGATTGCTTATGGTGCCGCCCCCGATCGCGGGCGTACTCTGCTGGAATTGGCAGAAGTCCTCGATCCGCTGGTCCTACCCGAAACCGTGGACGAAATCGGTATGAGCGGCGACATCACCGCCGTGCCACCACTTATAGCGATGGCACGCCCCGGAGAGTCCGCGTCCCGATCTCCTTACGTGCAACTCAAGGCGATTGAGTCTCTTGGCCGCCTGAAAGATAACGAAGCGGTCGGCACTCTTCGTGAGATTCTCGAAACCAAAAAGACGTTTGGATGGGTTTATCACCGCGAATTGCGAATCGCAGCCGCCCAGGCACTCTCGAAGACTGATCCTCGCTACAGCACGCAGGTAATGTCCGATAGCGGCCTTGAGGCAGCTGAACTAGCCATCGCGCCCCTGGATGCCGCTCCCGCATGTCCTTGGGTGCGTCAGCGCCGTTACGAGCGCATGATCCTTGCTAAAACGGTGCAGGGGACCATTGGAAGTTCGTGGGGCAAGTCGAGAATCGTCATCCGCGAGCTCAGCCTCGGAGGAGGCATGGGCACAAAGGAAGATAACCTCCGTATCGGCAGCGAAGCCGACCTGGAAATCTCGCTCGGCATGCGGTCCAAAATCAAGGCTCATGTTCTTCTCCGCCGCGCGCGCGTCAATGAAGTCGGATTCGAAATTGTGAGTACCGATCTTGAGAGCCGCTACAGACTCCGCCGCCTGCTGGTCGAGGCCCTGAATTCCGCTCCTCAAAGTAAAGGTGGTGACTGGGGTGGCGAC
>JASLEQ010000795.1 GCA_030151135.1 Candidatus Sulfotelmatobacter sp.
GAAGATTAAAGGTTCCTTCGGAACTTCATTGCCAAGTTCAGCAGCATGCTCGCGATAATTTCGCCCGACGCATACTATCTTCGATGGCCGCAGCGGCGGCAAGAGTACGGCTTCGTCAAGGGCAATCGGATCAATTCGGCGGGAACGCAGGCTTTCGACGTCACCATCTGCTTCCTCAGGTGGCGTAAGCAGAATCCGCACAATCGCACTCCGTCCACCGGTGGACTCTACCAGGCCATAGTGGCTTTCCCCATTCAGTTGAAACCGGCAATATCTCATCGCTTTCTATCTAATCACATATTCGGGTTTAGAACCGGAAAGCCGCCTGTCTTTGACCATGACGGTGGAATTCAGATTAAGGAACCGACTCGCTTGCCTCCTCCGACCTGGCGCTCTCATTTCCACGTAAGTCGAGGGATGAAACGGAAAACAAGTATGTTTTGCCCGTTTCCACACTGGTATCTCGATAGGCGGGGGTCCGGACGGGTTCTGTGTTGAGCCTGGCCGGAGTTCCTCCTGGTTCGTGGCGGTAGATGTTGTACCCGGCGAGGTCGGCGTCGGGAACGGGAGCCCATATCAGGTCGATAAAAGGCTTTTGCCCGGGACCGGAATATACTGCCTGCAATCCACTGGGGACTGCCGGCGGAAACACGTCGTCGGCAAATACTCTCACGTCAGGTGTGTCGTCACCTTCCACTTGAATCGCGGGGCGACCCGGCTGTTCAATCACAGTCACCGTCTCCGCATGGTATTCATAAGTCTTCTGCCATTCGAAGTTTGCGTCGGTGAGTAAGCAGTCCCGCTGGTCGCTAATTGGGACGTCACCGATGAGCGTGCGTTCTGCCGCACCGGCAAGCGAGCGGTAAACGCGATACACAAAGCGCACGCCGGGTTCCCGCGAAGGCTCTGAAGGGCACGTCCAGTGAAGTATGATCCCGTGACTGCTGACCTTGGCCTGAAAATCGGTCGGCGGCGGCAACGTGTGTGCCAGGGAAACTTTCGCCTGATTCGAGAGGCCGGCGCCTCGTTTGCCTTGGTTGAGTACCTCCACTGCGTATGTCGCCATTGCGTCGGGTGAGTCTCGCAGCGTTGATTCTGGAAGAAAATCCACGTAGGTGGCCTCGTGTTTTTGTCGAGGAGTGGAAGACGTCGCCAAGATTTGTGGCGGAGTTGTCGCAACCGGCTTACCGCAATTCTTCAGATCCTCCAGTCCTCGGCAAATAAAGGTGGGGCCTACATCGCGAAGGAGTTGGCGATCGGTCGTCTTTGCAGGAACCGTCCAGACAAGATTCACGTGGTTGCCCTTCCTCGAAGCGCGCAAATCAGATGGCGGGGCAGGAAGGTTCAGGGAGGGCGGTAATGGAGGACTGATCGTCGCGCACGCGGAAAATGTCACCGGTGCGAACACCACAAGCCATTGCAGCAGAGAAGAGCGTTTCATCCGAGCCGGGATCAGAGTATCAGAACGTCGGAATCCACCCAGCGTCCGAGGCAGAATGCTCGCATCCAGGAATCTTTCAAGAGTTGCCGTGGGAAGACAGCTTTCCCGTTAATTCGTCAATTCCTTCACGGCCTCGCGAAAGACTTTCGTGTGCCGATCCACGTGTTCAGTCTCAGTCTGTGGGCACATGAGGGCCATGTTGTGAAACGGAGTCAGAAGGATTCCGCGATTCATGGCGTAGAGATGCATGAATCGCTCAAGTTCGAAGTCCATTGCGTCATGAGCCTGCTTGCCGTTCGTCGGCTCGGGACCGAACATATATTCGGCACGGCATCCGAGGCGAGTGACGTGCCAAGGCAAGCCAACCTCTGCAATCGCTTTGGCCACTCCGTCAGCCCAGCGCCCAGCCATTGGGATCATGCGGTCAAAGGCTTCTTTCGTAAGAACCTTCGTAAGGGTTGCCCGCATGGCGGCAAGTGAAAGAGCGTTGCCCGCCAGGGTTCCACCGATGCCCTCAACATCGCAGCTTTCCAATTCCTGCTTAGCGACAATCCGCTCAGCTACTTCCTGCGAAAAACCATACGCCGCGCCTGGAATTCCAGCTCCGATTGCCTTTCCGAAGACTATGACATCGGGATTGAGGTTCTCTGCGCGCGTATATCCGCCGGGGCCCGCGCAGATGGTATGGGTCTCGTCGATGATGAGCAGCGTCTCATGCTTGCGAGTGAGCCTGCGCAGAGCGTGATGATATCCCGGCTGCGGGTGCACAATGCCGACGTTGGTCATTGCTGGTTCTGCAAGGACGCAAGCGACATCTCCCGGCGCCAATGCCTTCTCAAGCGCGGCCGCATCGTTAAACTCGACAACTTTCGTCGTCTCCGTCGGGTCAACCGGAGGACCGATATTTCCAGGTCGAGAGCCGACGGTGCCATCGTCGTAAAGGGAGATGAAGGTCTCATCGACGGTACCGTGATAGCACCAGTTGAAAACCAGAATCTTTGTTCGACCTGTGATCTGTCGGGCGAGACGAATTGAGAAACGATTGGCGTCCGTTGCCGAAAGAGAAAACTGCCAGAATGGCAGGTTGAAGCGTTTCTGCAATTCTTCGGCAACGATGATCGCGTCTTCTCCGGGCAGCATCAACGTGATACCGCGCCGCAACTGCTCTTCCGCGGCCTTCACCGTGGCAAAAGGAGAATGCCCTGTCATTGCCCCGGTATCGCCCAGGCAGAAATCGATGTAGCGGTGTCCATCAACATCAAAGAACTCGGAGCCTTGCGCTTCGCGCACGAACGGCGGAAATGCCCCGGCCCATTTCACCATCCAGTTCATGGGCACGCCGGCGACAAGCGATTTGCGAGCGCGGTCGAAGAGTGCCTTCGACTTCGGGCGCTCGTCCACAAACTTCTTTTGTTCGCGCTGCATCAGTGACTGCAAGCGGGTGCGATCGATGGTTTTCATGGAGGAAAAGATGAGCTACGGAGATAACAGAGGACTCCTCAGTGGTCTCTGGTTTATAAGATATAGCGGCTCAGGTCCTGATCTTTCACGATGTCGGTCAGCATCTTGCGCACATATTCAGCGTCGATGGTGATCTGCTCGCCTTTTTTCTCCGGAGCATCGAAACTCAGCTCGTCGAGCACACGTTCCATGATGGTGTGAAGGCGGCGCGCACCGATATTTTCCGTGCTCTCGTTTACTCGGAATGCGAAATGAGCAATCTCGTCGAGAGCTTCGCGAGTGAATTCCAGCTTCACGCCTTCGGTCTCCAGGAGTGCTGTGTACTGCTTCACCAGCGAAGATTTCGGCTCAGTAAGAATACGGACGAAGTCCTCCATCGTGAGCGATTGAAGTTCGACGCGGATGGGAAATCGTCCTTGCAACTCAGGAATCAAGTCGCTGGGCTTCGAAACATGGAACGCGCCCGCTGCGATGAACAGGATGTGATCGGTGCGCACCATGCCATAGCGGGTGTTGACCGTTGTGCCTTCGACGATGGGCAGAATGTCCCGCTGGACACCTTCGCGAGACACGTCGGGGCCATGGCCACCCTCGCGGCCGGCGATTTTGTCGATTTCATCGAGGAATACGATGCCCGAATTCTCGACGCGGTCAATTGCAGTGCGCGTTACTTGATCCATGTCAATGAGGCGCTGCTCTTCTTCCTGGATCAGGTATTCGAATGCCTCATTGACCTTCATCTTCCGCTTCTTGGTGCGCTGGCCGAAGATGTTGGGCAACATATCTTTGATGTTGATGTCCATCTCCTCAACACCCTGGTTGGTCATGATCTCGAACGATGGAAAATTGCGCTCCCGGACATCGATCTCAACCATACGCTCGTCGAGTTTGCCTTCGCGCAACTGCTGGCGCAGTTTCTCCCGGGTACGGGTGGAGGATTCCGCCAGCGACGCGCTTCCGTCAATGACAACGCCGCCAGCAGTCTGGTCAGGACGCGATGGGGGCGTGGGCGGCAGCAAGATATCCAGAAGCCGCTCTTCGGCATTGAGTTCGGCTTTGTCGGCCACGTCTTCCAGCTTCTCTTCGCGAACATTATCGATGGCGATCTCGATGAGGTCGCGGACGATTGACTCGACATCACGCCCCACGTAGCCGACCTCGGTAAACTTGGAGGCTTCCACCTTGAGGAAAGGAGAATTCGCGAGCTTCGCGAGCCGGCGTGCAATCTCAGTCTTGCCGACGCCGGTGGGGCCAATCATGATGATGTTCTTGGGAATGATCTCTTCAGCAAGGTCGGGCGGCAACTTCTGGCGCCGGGTGCGGTTGCGCAGAGCGATGGCAACGGCGCGCTTGGCATCCTTCTGCCCGATGACATGCTTGTCGAGCTCGGCTACGATTTCGCGCGGAGTGAGCTCATCCAGCGCTAATTGATCGGCTTCAGCGGTTGACGGTAAATAGATTGCCATTTGCAGTCATTACTTTCTGTCGTAAGTCCCATCACTATCGTACTGGTTCGATGTCCGCCGGAGAATGCTAGATTCGCGCTTGTTCGCTCAGAAACTTCCCAAGGAGCAACGGGCATGTTTTTTCTGATCGGTGTTCGAACCAAAGCCAAAGCCATCGCACAACAGGAGCGCGCCTGCACCAAATGCGTGCGCCCGACGATGCACGCCATCGTTCAGACGAAGAAATGGTTCACCCTGTTTTTCATCCCCGTGATCCCGCTGGGCGGCAACTTCTTCGCCCGCTGCGGAGTCTGCGGGCTGAACACCAAATGCACCTCTGAACTTAAGGACCACCCTGGGATCGCAGCGATGGCCGCCAAAGCCTAGTTGTAGCTTTTTGTAGGACAAACGGTAGATCACAGCTCCTCAATCGTTATCCGATCATTGGTGTAAATGCACATCTTACCGGCAATTTTCATGGCTTCTTCGGCCACCTGCCGGGCAGGAAGCTGTGTGTGTTCCATGAGCGCCTGAGCGGCGGACTGTGCATACGGGCCGCCACTTCCGATGGCAGCAATTCCGGTATCGGGTTCAATCACGTCGCCCTGGCCACTCAACAGATAGGTCTGGTCTTTGTCGCTCACGATCAACAAAGCCTCCAAGTTGCGGAGGAATTTGTCAGTGCGCCAATCCCTTCCCAATTCCACCGCGGCTCGGCCGAGATTACCGTGGTATTGCTCGAGTTTTGCCTCGAATCGGCTGAAGAGAGTGAACGCATCCGCCGTGGATCCGGCAAATCCAGCCAGGATCTTGTCGTTGTAAAGCCTTCGAATCTTCTTCGCCGAGTGTTTGATCACCGATTCGCCGAGGGTAACCTGGCCATCTCCGGCCAAAACCACCTTGCCATCGCGGCGAACGGATAAAACTGTTGTAGACCGTATCAGTCGTTTCGTAGCCATGAGCGCAATTCTTGATTATAGCAGCGGAAAAACTACTGCTTAAGCGACGAACTGACGCAGCGATCGGCGGCGATTGACAGATCGCCTCAGTAACCAAACCCAGGATTACCGCTGTGACATTTCTCGACCTCGCGATTGACCTTACGGTTTAATTCATGTCCAAGTTCGCTGCGGTACTTTGCCAAGACCAAAAATCCCTGCAGATTCTGCGGACGGCGCTCAATAGGCTGGAAACCGAGCTGATCCACTGCCGCTCGCGGCAGGAAGCACTAGAATTGGTGATGAGCGGTCAATGCTCAACCATGATTGTGGATTTCGACCTGGCAGGCGCGGAGGAAGCGATACGGATGGCATCGCTGCTGCCGCCATCGCAGAAGCCAGCACTGTTGGCAATCGCAACCCGCGCATGGCCTGCCACGGGCGAAGCGTTCCAGTCGGGCGCCAGTCGCATCCTGTATCGTCCGTTGACAGGCGAACTCATCCGAGAAGCGCTGAAGTCCGGCCGGAAAGCGGGTCGCAGCAACCGTCGGAAGTCAGAACGGTATGAGGTGAAGACACTGGTCTACCTGGAACTTGAGCACGAGACCATTGCCGGGATCAGCATCGACATCGGCGAACATGGCCTTGCGATCCAGGCGACCGACCCTGTGCCGGTTCAGGCCAATTTGCCGTTTCGCTGTGTGCTGCCCGGCACAGACACAAAACTGCAAGGACATGCGGACGTGATTTGGGCCAGCGATCAAGGGCGGGCAGGTTTGTTCTTTTCAAATCTCTCATCTGCTGGCCGGAAGCACTTGAAACATTGGCTGACGAAGCGCGGGCACCATGGCAAACATGCTGTGCGCGATCTGCTGCCTCCGGCTGATGCACACGTCTCGTTCGCAGCTGTCTCAGAAGATGAGCTGCAGGCTGAAGTTCGATAGGTCATTTCGATTTTGGCCGGCGCTTTTTACGGCCTCGAGCGCTTCTCGGCAGATCGAACGCGGGTAGGTGTATGCAGCCCGGCGCTTGCGCATTTGATCAACTTCCGTTAACGTTTACGGTTCCGGGTAGTCGGAAATTCTATCCTCGGAACATATTTGCTGGCTATAGTGGGCCGGCCATGACGCAGGCCAATGAAATGGGCAAGCCTCCCGCAAAGCTCAGTGACATCGCCAAATCGCTGGGCACGTCCATCGGCACGGTACATCGGGCGCTCCATGACAACCCTGGGGTAAGCCCGGCGACCAAAGCGCGTGTACTGCAAATGGCGAGGGCTCTGGGTTACAGACCCAACCTGGCAGCTCGCTACTTGTCGTCGAAAAAGACGCTACGTATCTCCGTCAACACGCTAAAAGGGACAACGTCTTTCTGGGACGAGGTGCGCGCCGGCATCCGCGAGGAAGCGGAGGCCATTCTTCTGGAAAATGTGGAAGTGGAATTTCGAACGAGTCCGAGCCTGGGCGAAGGCGAAGAAGAAGCGTTTGAGTCGGCGATACGGGATAAAGTCGATGGGATCATCACATTTCCGAGTCGGCCTGAGGCGTTGCGCCCGTGGATCCGCAGGGCATCCCGAGCTGGAATCGCCGTGGTCTGTGTTGCGACGGACGCTCCGAACAGCGGCAGACTCGGCGTAGTCTCCGTCGATACCCTTGCCAGCGGTTCCATAGCAGCCGATCTGATGGGGAGATTCATCGCCGGCAAGGAAGGCTCCGTCGCCATCACCGTCTTCGATATGGCGATCACCGAACATGCGGAGAAGTATGCCGCGTTCGAGGCGACGCTCAAGAACTTTTATCCAAGTCTTCAGTTGTTGCGGCCGATCGAAGATCATGATGTCGAGAAAGAGGCTTACCGTAAATGCAGCAAGCTGTTTGAGCAACATCCGGAACTAGTTGGAATTTACGTCACAACCGAAGCGTCCATTCCGGTGCTAAATGCGGCGTGTGACGCCAACGTCCTCGATAAGGTGACAATAATCACTACTGACCTGTTTCCGGATTTGGTTCCGTATATCAGCTCGGGTCAAGTGATCGCGACGATTTATCAGCGCCCGCGTGCCCAAGGCGAAATGGCGCTTCGCATGCTCCATGAATTTTTGGCCGAAGGAAGCAGACAATCCCATCAGGTTGCTCTTGCGCCACATCTGGTCATGCGCGGAAATCTCGATTTCTTTTTAAGACGACAGTCGCAGGAATCCGTGAAGCATTCCACGAAATCTGCTGAAGTACGGCATCCGCTGCGGGACTTCGCATAGAAATACGAGACAGAATGACAAACTACTTAGGGATTGATGTAGGCACCGGCGGGACGCGTGCGCTCGTCATGGACGGGCAGGGGCGGGTCCTGGCGTCAGCTTCGGCAGAGCACCAGCATTTCGCAAGCCCGCGTCCGGGTTGGGCTGAGCAAGATCCTCGGGACTGGTGGCAAGCCTGTTGCACCTCGGCGCGCAAGGCCTTACAGATCTCGGGCCTGCGAGGCGAAGATATCGCATGCGTTGGATTCTCGGGGCAAATGCACGGAGCAGTGCTGCTCGATGGTGCCGACGAAGTGGTTCGTCCTTCCTTGATCTGGTGCGATCAACGCAGCGAGGCGCAATGCGTCGAACTGGAAAATATCTTTGGCCGAGAAACGCTGATCAGATTGACCTGCAACCCTCCCTTGACGAACTTCACCCTGACGAAGTTTCTTTGGGTCCGCGAGACCGAACCACAGAATTGGGCGCGCGTGAAGCATGTGATGCTGCCGAAAGACTACGTGAGATTTCGGTTAACCGGAGAACGGGCTATCGACATGGCGGATGCTTCGGGCACGCTCCTGCTGGATGTCGCGAATCGACGGTGGTCTTCGGAAGTGTTGGAGAAAACGGGCATCGACCAGAAGTTGCTCCCCGGCTTGTTCGAATCTCCGGAAGTTTGCGGCAGAGTTTCCCCAGCCGGCGCCGAGGCGACTGGTCTGCGGCCGGGAACTCCGGTGGTGGCTGGCGCTGGAGATCAGGCCGCCGGCGCAGTAGGCATGGGTATAGCGCGGGCTGGCGCCGTGAGCGCAACCATCGGGACCTCAGGCGTGGTATTTGCTTCCACCGATCGTCCGGCCATGGATCCGGCAGGCCGCCTGCATACGTTTTGTCATGCAATTCCAGGGCGCTGGCACGTCATGGGCGTGACACAGGCCGCGGGTCTATCCCTCCGCTGGTACCGCGATAACTTCGGTTCCGCCTCCCCTGACATGCTGAAGAAGGAGGGGCGCGACCCTTACGAAATTCTGGCCGAGGAAGCTGCTGCTGCTCCTGCTGGCTCGGAAGGCGCGGTTTGGGTCCCCTACCTGATGGGAGAACGCACACCGCACCTCGATCCTAACGCGCGCGCCGCGTTGATCGGACTTACGGCTTCGCACACGCGCGCTCACGTGATCCGCGCCATTATGGAGGGCGTAGCATTCAGCCTGAAAGATACGTTTACGATCTTCGACGAGATGAAGGTTCCGGTGACCGCAATTCGCCTCGGTGGAGGTGGTGCGCGCTCGCAGCTTTGGCGGCAGATACAGGCTGACGTCTACGGACACGAAGTCGAAATCGTCGCCGCCGAAGAAGGCGCTGCTTATGGCGCCGCGATTCTGGCGGGAACGGGGGCGAAGGAGTGGTCGTCCGTTGAACAAGCCTGCGATGCCGTCGTTCGTGTCGCCAAGCGCGTTGCTCCCAGTCAAAAGGATTCAGCCACAATGCAGCAGGCGTATCGAACCTATCGAAAGGTTTATCCGGCGCTGCACACGCTGACAACGTAAGTGCATCAGTTCGTTTTTTCGTCTCCCCAAGTATCCATATCGGTTGTAAACCCGCGGCGCACCTCTCATGACTTCGCATGGCATCCGCCGACGCATCCTACCCTCGACCCCGCGCCCAGAGCCTGATTAAGCCTGGATTTCCAGAACGATTCTGAAAACAAATTCACCCTGTCGTAACACAAGCGAAACATTGCCCAGCTAGATTCGCCTCATCGACGTCCATACCAGCAAGGAGTGTCTCCTATGACAAGAAGGTTATTGCCAATTCTTGCCTCCGCTGCTGCTCTGATCATTTCTTTAGGATCAGGAGCGACAGCGCAAGACTTCAACCACCAGAAGCAAAACAATAAAATTCAGCGGGTTTTACTCGTCAGCATTGATGGCATGCACGCAGTGGATTACCTGAACTGCTCGAAGGGCGTGAGCGGGGTCAACAATGGCGAGCCTTATTGCCCGAACCTGGCGCAGCTCGGCAAAACCGCGGTGAATTATTTGGACACCAGCACATCTCGCCCATCCGACTCTTTCCCTGGATTAATGACGATTGTCACCGGCGGTACTCCACGCGTACACGGCGCCTTTTACGATGTCGCCTACGACCGACTTCTTGCTCCTCCGCAGAAGACCACCGGCAACGGGCTGCAGGGCGGAGCGTGCGTGCCGAATCAGCCCAACGGCACCTCCACCGAGTACGAGGAAGGCATCGACAAGAATCAGCAGTACCTGAATGGCATTGATGGCATCAGCACGAAGAATGGGGACGGTGGAATCAACTCCATCGACCCGACCCGCCTGGAGCGCGATCCCTACAACAACTGCGCCCCTGTCTATCCATGGAATTTCGTTCGCGCCAACACGATCTTCGGCGTTATCCACCAGGCTGGCGGATACACAGCATGGTCCGACAAGCATCCTGCCTACTCAGCCGTTTCTGGTCCCGGCGATGGCTCGAATCTCAATGACTTCTACTCGCCTGAGATCAACTCGAACGTCGTCGCGCTGCCCGGAATCAAAACGCCCCTCGGTATGGCGTGCGATCCGATTCCGGATCCGAATGCCGATCTCACTGCCTGGACGAACAGCTTCCTGAACATCCAGTGCTACGACACACTCAAGGTGAATGCCATCCTGAACGAAATCGATGGTTACACCCACAACCGCATGAACAAGACGCAGGTGCCGATGATCTTCGGCATGAACTTCCAGGCAGTCAGCGTCGGACAGAAGCTTATTGAGAAGAACGTTGGCAATGGTGGCTATCTCGACGCTACCGGCACTCCAGGCCCCTCTCTATTGAGTGAAGTCCAATTTGTGGATACCGCCATTGGAAATTGGGTGGCCGAGTTGAAGAAGCAGGGCCTCTACGACTCGACGCTGATCGTCATTTCCGCGAAACACGGACAGAGCCCGATCGATTCGCAGCGGTACACTGGAATCACTTCCTCCGGCCCAGTGACCACGTCTCCCAGCATGCTTATCGATAGCTGCTTGCCGGCCTCCGAGTCTAATGCCGGCGGACAAATCGGTCCCACGGAAGATGATGTCTCGCTGCTGTGGCTAAGCCCGTCATGCACCACGGCCTCGCAAGTTCAGATTCTGGAGACGCAATCGCCGGCCTCGGCGAACATCGCAGGAATCGGCCAGATCTTCTGGGGACAAGCCCTCAACCAACTGTTTAATCCTCCGGGAATTCCTCCGGAAGGTGACTCGCGAACGCCCGACATCGCAATCACTCCAAACGTCGGCGTCACCTATTCAGGCAGCACCAAGAAACTGGCGGAGCATGGCGGTTTCGCGCACGACGACACCAATGTCATGATCCTCGTATCGAACCCCAGTTTCCATGCCTCAACCATTACGACTCCCGTGCAGACCGCGCAGATCGCTCCGACGATCCTGCAGGCGCTGGGCTTGAACCCTACCGATCTCCAGGCAGTGCAAAAGCAAGGCACGGAGGTTCTGCCGGGACTGTTCTCGGGTAAGTAGTCCCCTACGTTTGGTTTTAAGAAGAAGCGGGCATCACAATGATGCCCGCTTTTCCGTACCAGTTATCGGTAATCTATTTTTCGGGTTCCTTCACCGAGACGACTTGATCGCCAGCTAAATCCTTCAGGGTCTGCACAATTCCGGAAGGCCAGTGGATTTCGACTGAATCCACCGTCGCATTTGTTCCAAGCCCGAAGTGAACCGGGACCGCGCTTGATGAGGAGTAGCCGGAACTTGTCG
>JASLEQ010000798.1 GCA_030151135.1 Candidatus Sulfotelmatobacter sp.
TTCTGCCACTTTGACTGTCGCGTTATTCAACGACATCGCCAGCGCATATCGCAACGTAACGTCGCCATGGTATTCCTCTTTGTAATTCCGCGGCTCGTAGATCGTATCGCCATAAGCGAAAGTCGATGGCTCATCGGTCACCGTCGAAGCCGGAGTGATGACAGTTGATGATCCATCAAGGGCCGTATTCATCGCCGTCGCATAGACAAAAGGCTTGAAAATGGATCCTGTGGGACGCTTTGCCACAGCATGATCCAGTTGACTCCAGGCATAATCGCGCCCACCCACCAGCGCTAACACTGCTCCGGTATGCGGATCGATTGCGACTAGCGCGACCTGGGCCTGCGGGCCCGGTTGCACAGTGGTTTCGATCTTCTTCCCGACCTTTACCCTCTTCGTGCGAAGCTTTTTGACTTGTTCGTCCACCAGCTTGATCCCTGAGTCCACGGCCTGCGCAGCGGCCTTCTGCAGATCCGGATCCAGCGTCGTATAAACCCGGTACGAAGAGTCATTGAGTTCCGTCTCACTAAACTTGCTGACAAGCTGGTCGCGCACCAGGTCAATAAAGTAGGGCGCATCGCTGGCTTCTACATTGGGCGGAGCCAGCTTCAGTGGCGTGGCTTTCGCCTTGTCCGCCTGATCCTTGGTGATAGCGTGTGTGTCAAGCATGGAATCCAGCACGAGATTGCGTCGTTCCAGCGCCCGCTCCGGATGCCGGTAGGGTGAAAGGCGGCTCGGTCCCTGAATGATTCCCGCTAGCAGTGCCGCCTCTGGGAGGGTGATGTCCTTCAGATCCTTGGCAAAGTACGCGCGCGATGCCTCAGCGAATCCGCTGATTGCGAACGATCCACGCTGCCCCAGGTTCACCCAATTCGCGTAGAACTCGAAGATCTGCTGCTTGGAGAACTTCTGTTCCAGTTCTTCGGCAATGAGCATCTCCGTTAGCTTGCGCTTGATGGACTTTTCGGGAGTCAGGAAGAACCCGCGCGCAAGCTGCTGTGTGATCGTGGATCCTCCTTGCGCTCGCCGCTGCCGGACCACGTCCTCCCAAACCGCTTCGAAAGTGCGTACGAAGTTGACGCCGCCGTGCTCAAAGAACCGACGGTCCTCTATGGCCAGTGTCGCCTGCACCATTACTGGAGGAATATCGCTGTACTTCACGACCTGGCGTTTCGAGCGTTGTTCCGCGTCAAAGAGAGCTGTAACCAGCTGAGGCTCAAGTTCATAGGCGGACAGATCGGTGCCGCGGCTGGCAATCTGTGACACCTGCCCGTTTTCAATGTTGATGCGCGCCGATTCCGGCGCGTGATATGACTCCGGTCCTGGAGTGACTTCAATCCCACCCTTGATGATATGGAACGTCCCGAACTTCGAATCGCCGTCCTTGTCGGAATACCCGGCCTCGCGCAGTTCCGCCGCAATCTCCCTCGCCTCAATCTTCTCGCCATTGCGCACGACTCGCGGTAGCGCATAAATTTTCGCCGAATTCGCAAACACCGGCGTCTTGAAGCGCTTTTCGATTACCCGGTCGTACTTGATGTAGAAGTAAGAGAAAAAGATCGTGAATGACACCGCGAGCACGATAAATACGACTAGCGCAGCTCGCAGCACCGGGTCCCGAGGCAGGCCGCGAACTTTCGCTCCGGCACCTCCACTTCCTTTCGGAATTCTAATTTTTATGGCCAATTCTTCGACCCTACGCCCGGATTTTATTCAGACGAGGTGCTCCGCTAAAAGGTTTGATGCACTGCCACCCTCCCGCGCCGGGAGGAACCACTTGTTGAACTGTTCCGCACGCGCTGCAAGCCAATATCGGCTTTGCGCTTCCTCCATTGTACCGCCCGTTCCCCAAACAAAAAGAGACCCGCAATACCTGCGGGTCTCTAACCTGCCAATACTTGAAATTATGGAGTGTCCGTGACGGACCATGCTCCGGAACTCCAGCCTACCGTCGCAAGATACTTGGTGAGGTTGGAAGTTGCCGACAGATCATAAACGTCGAGAATATTCGTGGTCGCGTCAATTGACTGCTCCGCCACGAAGAGGAATTGCCCGGATGGGTCGAATTGCCCGCTGGCGCCTGGAATATTGAACGGTGATCCAGCAACCGTCACCAGCGCACCCTTTGAAGTATCAATCTGAAATCCTTCGACGCCGCCATTCAAGTCGAAGGTATAGACCAGCGTTCCTCCCTGGTTGGGTTGAACGGCCACGGTTATCGGCGAGTCGGTAGCAGCATAAGCCACCGGGGTCGACAGCACTCCGTTTGTCCCAATTGCCGCCAAATAGACGTTGTCATCGGGAACATAGACGCCAGCGGTGGTTCCCACCATGTACTTGCCGGAAGAATCCCCTTGCATCTGCTGCAACTTCATCGCAAACGGACTTCCCGTGACAGCCGTCAGCGATCCATCGCTGCCGATGCCGTAAGCGGCTACCTGGCCAGTAACATTTCCGTTCTCAAGATCACTGACGTAGAGATACGCTCCCAACCCATCCGTTGCAAGGTTATAGGGCAGAAAACCGGAAGGCATATAGATCGGAGAGTTGCTCGCCTCGCTCAGTCCACCATCCGTAGCGATTTGATAGGTATGAAGTTGTCCGACGCTTGGGTCCAGCACAAACAAGAGCGTACCCGCAGGGTTTGTAATCATTGCCTGCGCCGCCAGCGAATATCCGTTAATCAGGTACCCTGCGGCAAAAGGCGTCCCGCTGTTGAGTAAGCTAACGGTGCCATCCTGCGCGATCGCCAACCCGTAGATCTGACCGATTGATGGGTATCCTACGTACAAATATTTGGCTTGTGCCACAGCCGTCCACGTGCCTGTCAGGTTCGTATCTACGCTCACCGGATTCCAGTTTGTGGTCGCCGTAATTTGACTGGCCGAGGGATTCAGCATCTCTCCGGCAATTCCACCTGCGTCAGCTATGAAAAGATACGATCCCGCACTGGTTGTGCTCCCGGTATTGCCACCGGTGCTGGGAGAGCATGCATTGGACCCCGGCGTCGACCCGTTACCCGTTCCGCCGGAGCTTCCACCATTCTGCCCGGGCACCGCCAGTGAGCAGCCTGAAGGTCCACTGCACGCAACCGTCGCCAGCATCAGAGCCGCAATCAACATCAGACCCGTAGCCGCTAAAATCCTCGTTCTCTCCATCCCAACCTCCAGCCTCGGCGCAACAACGTTCAGCCAGTTGCAGCTACGCGGAAAGGAAATGTACATACCCTCGGCGATATTAAGAGCGCGGTAACCTGCTGGCAACGTTACGAATGTCACGCCTGACGCGGGGCTATAGCGCTTGCCCGACCGGCGGATGCCCCTCGTATCGATGGACAACTGGGACCTTTCAGGCGCTAGTTGCGGTGAAGTGGAAGATGATAGAGAAGCCGGGCATCGTTACTCTCGACTGGTACCGGGTGGCCAGGAAAACTTGTGGGTGATCTTCTGTGCCCGATCTCTCGACAAAAACCTGATCTGTTCCCAAGCGTATGCCATGCTCCGCTGCCCGCCGAACCACTGCGTCGCGCAGTTCGTCATCCGAGGACTTAGCGAGCAGGCCGATTCTTGAGCCGCCCATTGCAGCAACGTCTTTTAATTCGTCTTTTAGTTCGAGATTGGCCAGTTCGCAGGACGCGATCTGCCACGCCAGGGTCAAAAACAGTAGAAAAGCCACACCACCGACAATGATCTGGACTTTACGCACCGCACTACCTGACTGACCTACATGCCGCGGTTTCCGCTGGAAGGCGTGAAATGCAAATTGAAGGAATATCCGGGCAATGTAACTGGAACACTATAATCGGCTGCCACGTACACGGCAGGCGCACCAGGGGTACCGATCCGTTGTATCGTGATTTGCTCCGGAGCGAGCGTGATCTGATGATCAGCCGCCTTCTTTACGATCGAATCGATGATGTCCTGATCCGTTTGGTGGGGATTCGCTCCGCCCACCATGGCAATGTTGCGCAGGTCGTCCTGGAACGAATAGTTGCTCAACTCCGGTGGGATGATCTGGAAACCGCAATAGATCAACGCCACGAATAATAGAACTCCGAGGATCGCTTTAACTGTTCCCATGTCCCACGATCTGCTCAACGGGACGCGGAACTTGCTTACGACGCCCGGCCAAGCACTCCCTGAAAGTATTCGACTACCGCGGAAATCCTAACATCGCGAACTTCGCGAGTCTCGCGCAAAACGACTTCCACAGTACCTTCGGTAACTTTCCTTCCCACAGTGATTCTAAAGGGGATACCCACAAGATCAGCGTCCTTGAATTTTACTCCAGGGCGCTCATCCCGATCATCCAGAACGACGTCAAATCCGGCGGCCTCCAGACGCTTGGCAATATCCTCCGACGCATTTCTCACTGCTTCATCCTTTGTATTCACAGGAGCCACCACGATTTGAAACGGAGCAATGGAAGCAGGCAGCCAGAAGCCGTCATTGTCGTTGCCTTGTTCCACGGCAGCTGTCAGGATCCGTTCGATCCCGATCCCGTAGCATCCCATAATCGGCATTACTTCCTTGCCATTCTTGTCGAGAACTCGCAGTCCCATTGATTCTGAATACCGGTAACCAAGTTTGAAAATGTGCCCGATCTCAACTGCCGTGTCGATCCGCAGCGGCTTCCCGCAATTCGGACAGGGCTCTCCCGCAGTCACGGCGCGCAAGTCGGCGTAAGCGGTTGGTACGAAGTCCTTTCCAGGCGTGAGATTTTTGACGTGATAGTCCTCTTTGTTGGCGCCGGCGATGAGGTTTGTGCGCCCATCAAGCGCCTTGTCCACGATCAGTATTGGCTTCCCATTTGGATTCCTTAAATCACGAGCCCATTCGATTGCCAGCGGTCCCAAGTATCCCGGCGGGGACTTGAACAGCTCTTTGATCTCGCCTTCTTCCATCGGGCGTGTCGCGACTGCAACCGTCGCGTTGAACTTCGCTTCGTTCAGTTGATGATCCCCGCGCATCAGCACCACAATGCCGCGCGATTTCTTCTTTCCCTTCTCATCTGTCTCATCCGCCATGTACGCCAGCGTCTTGATTTTGTTTTTCGGCGATACCCCGAGATATTTCGCTACGTCCTCGATCGTTTTCTGTCCCGGCGTATGTACCTCGAGCGGCTTGCCATCTCCCTCTGCGGCAAGGTCCTCGACTGGCCACAGGTCCGAAGTCGCCTTCTCCATGTTCGCTGCGTAATTGCATCCGTCGCAGCTCACGACCTGGTCCTCACCGGCTGAAGTCCGCACCATAAACTCATGCGATTCCTTCCCGCCCATGGCCCCGGAATCCGCCTCCACGACCACGTACTTTAGCCCGCAGCGGTCGAAAATGCGGCAGTACGCCTCGTAATGCTTCTTATAAGAAACATCCAGGCCCTCCGCATCGATGTCGAAGGAATACGAATCCTTCATCATGAATTGCCGCACACGAAGCAGTCCCGACCGCGGACGCGGCTCATCGCGAAACTTTGGCGCAATCTGATACCAAATCTGGGGCAACTGCTTGTAGCTGCGCAATTCCTTCAGCGCGATTGAGGTCATCACTTCTTCCTCGGTCATTCCGAGGCACAAGTCCGCGCCCTTGCGGTCTTTGAGCCGGAACAGGTTTTCGCCCATCACCTCCCAGCGCCCTGACGCCTCCCATAACTCACGCGGATGCAGCGCCGGAAGATAGAATTCTTGCCCGATACGGTTCATTTCCTCACGGACGATCGCTGTAACCTTGTTGAACGAACGAGTTCCGAGGAAGAGGTAAGAGTAAATGCCGGCGGCGAGTTGTCGGATGTAGCCCGCCCGCACTAAAAATTTATGCGAAGCCACCTCGGCATCCGCAGGAGCCTCGCGCAATGTGGGGATAAAAAGCTCTGACCAACGATGCATAGTTTTTGAGTACCGGGAAGCGAGTATTGTGATACGGGCCGAAACAATTGGAGAATTGATTATTGTAAATGTTCTTTGGGAAACTTGGACCAGTCCCTTAGAGGAATCAGATTGCGGGCCGCTCAAGCAGTTTCACCAGCGTTCCTTCGATAGAACCTGGAGATCGAGCAGAAACCTACGGATGATGCGATATGAGCGGACGAGAACTCGACACTGTGTCCGCGCCATCAGACTGTCGCACCTTGGCCAGAGGCGCAAACTATCCCGCCAGTTGCTTCAGAATTTCTCTTCCGAGTTTCTGTGTTTCGCCAAAAAACTTCTGATACTCCATAAAAAGCCGGTTGAGTTCCAGTGACTTGTCGGCAGTGATTTTCTTGCGCAGGATCATGTCCCGCACATGCACCGGATTCGGCAAGGTACTCTCTTCATTCAGTTCTTCCAATGCAGTATTCGGATCGTAGTGATACATCGGGACCTCGATTGTGCGATTCAGCCATCGGGTGATTGTAATGGCACAATCACTCGATCACTCCATCGCTAAATTCCCTACATCATCTCCGTTCCCCACAAATCATGCAGATGCACAATTCCTTCCAGCTTCCCGTCCCCATCCACCACCATCAGGGACGTGATCTTTTTCTCTTCCATGATCGCGATGGCGGAAGCCGCAAATTCATCGGCGGCGATTGTCTTCGGCGAACTTGTCATCGCCTCGCCTGCCGTGAGATCCATCACATCTTTACCGCGCTTTTCCAACAGGCGCCGTAAATCGCCGTCGCTGATAATTCCTACCAAACGTTCTCCCTCAACTACAGCCGTGACGCCTAGCTTCTTTCGCGACATTTCGTAAATCACATCCGGCATCTTCGCCGACAATGCAACGCATGGCAACGCTTCACCCGTGTGCATCAGTGATTCCACTCGCGCCAACCGCTTGCCCAGTTTCCCACCCGGATGCAGATTTGCAAAATCCTCTTCTTTAAATCCTCGCCGCGCGCTTAGCGCAACCGCGAGCGCATCTCCTAGAGCAAGCATGGTAGTAGTCGAAGCCGTGGGCGCCAATCCCAGCGAGCACGCCTCCTGCGCGACCGAACAATCCAACGCCACGTCGGCCGCCGCCGCTAAGGTAGAAATGGACGCGGGTGGCGTTTCTTTGCCTCGCGACCTCACGGGAAGGGCATTCTTAGGGGGGATTTGATTTGCACTCGCCCCGCTTTGGAAACTCATGGAATAGATCTCATCTCCCGTCATCGCAATCAGCGGCACCCGAAGGCGCTTGATAGTTGCTAGCAGGGCGAGAATGTCCTCGGTCTCCCCACTCGCCGAAAGTGCCAGCACCACGTCGCCCCGCACCACCATTCCGAGATCCCCGTGCAAGGCCTCCACCGGATGTAAGTACAGCGCCGGGGTACCCGTGGAACTCAACGTTGCCGCAATCTTTCGCGCGATGATCCCGCTCTTTCCCATTCCCGTAACAACCACCCGGCCAGCGCAGGAAAACATCAAATCCAGAGCTTTTTCGAACACGCCAGCCATGGGCCCCGCAATCCGGTCTGCCAGCGCTCGCAGAGCCTCGGCTTCGATCCGCACCACATTCTCGCCAATGTGTTTCATTCGGGGTGTTTTCCTTCGTCCGACGTCGCCGCGTGTTGTTCCATGCCGGATTTCGGCAGGCAAATTAAATTGCAGGAAACAGGAATGGTAACAAAGCGGTGCCATGTTCTGCTCACCGGCGAAGTCGAAGTGTTCGATGTAGCGGAGATCATCCGCCCTATAAGCAGATGACAGGCAACGTCACTGCTTTAGTGGTATACAAGCAGGGCGTGAGATCGAGTTATTGCGGAACAATTGATCCATGCCTCGGACCCAAGCTTCAGAAGTGATCTCCATCCACCCGCACGCCCCAATCGGCGCGCGCCTTCTGTCCCAACACCGCCAACCCTCGCGCCTGAATTAGTCGGTCCCAGGGGCCCGCCTGCCAGTTGTCGCGAGCTTTCTCGAACTGCATCCACGCAGGCAGATTCAACATCAAGTTTCGCGCTGTGGCATGAACATAAGGCTCGTACATGCTACGCAATTTAGCCAGTTTCTCATGTGCCGCCTGGTCGCTCTTCAGACGCAAACCCGCACCTTGGAGCGCGACGCGCACTGCGTCGAATCCTTCATCCGTTAGCCGCGGTGCTGCCGCTGCGTCGTACCGCGCATTCACTACTTGTGCCAGGTCGACCGCCGCATGCCGCGCCATCGCAAACGTCAGCTTAGCCTGTCCTGGCTGTACCCCCTCAATGCCGATCAGCACCAGCGAGGTTACGTCCAGCATCGTCGTCAGGGCTCCGAGCCACGACTGATTGCTGTGCTGCGAGCGGAAAAATGTCAGCACCGGATACGAAATTTGTGCTTCCAGCAACTCCGCCGACCAGCGCTCCCAATCCCGCAACACCTCATCCAGTACCGTTTGGTTGACGCCAGGCTGATCCGTTGTTCCAGCCAGTCGAATCAGCAATTCCGCCGCTGAGGGCGGCGATCCTGCTCGCGCATCCAGCATCGAGATCTGGATTTCGCGGCGGGAGAAAGCGGAATACACCACCGGGATGTACCCGATCACTACGCCTAGGAAAGCGAATCCCATCCCCGCTTCAAACACCGACAGGGCCCGCGCCGCAGCGGTCGTAGGTACGATATCCCCGTAACCGAGCGTGAAAAATGTCTCACCACTGTGGTACAGGATCTTCCCGAAGGTAAGTTTCTCGCCGCTGAGTTGCTCGTGCCCGCCAATTCCGTACTGTACCAATGAGAATCCCAAAATCAGGCCCGCCGCCCAGAATCCAAGCAGCAGAATCAACGACAGGGGCCCGAAGTATCCGAGAAAATTTTGCTGCCGCGAAGTCTTTTTAATACGCCGCGCAATGCCGCGCCAGGGAATCCAGGTCCGCCGGTAGAAGTAGGCCGTCAGCTTGAAATTCCGCATGACCCGCCGAGGCAGCACTACGGTCTCGAATGCGTCCAGCAGCACCACCCAGATAATGGCAATGCCGAAAACCGCTCCGACAATGTGCACATGCGAATTCATGGGCGCCAAAGGCATTTGCATCTAGATGCGTCGGGAAGCTTACCAGATTCGCAGAGAGCTGTGACGTAGCTTTGTTGATCGGGAAGACCCAGTCATACTGGAAGATCGATCAACGAAACAGACAGATCCCTCACGCTTCGGGATGCAGAATCGTGAAGAGCACCCCTCAACGCCGTGTTGATCTTTGTCAGGAGACATGGACGCGGGACCAACCGCGCCCGTTCCGCAAAAGCAAGAGTGCTAGTTACTGTGGTTTACTTTGCGGCTGCGTCGACGCGCTCGGCTGGGTTGACCCGGCAGCGGGCTTGGTCCCATCGGTCGGTTTCTTGGTTGTCTTTTTCTCGACTGCAGGTTTCTTTGCGGGCTCGGTATCGTCGACCACAACTTTCTTCGGAGGCGCAGCCTCAACTTGCGCTTCCAGCGTTTTCAACTGTCCGCGCAGCCGCGTCAGTTCCGCTTCCTTCGCCGACGACAGACTCTCGATCCGTTCCGCAAGTTGCTTCCGCGAATCCTCAAACTGGTTCAGATCGGTCGACAGAGACTGTAAATCCTCTTTCGATCCAAAAGCTCCGGCCCCCTCCGTGACGCTACCCAGAACATCGTAAAGTGCATCAAGGTTCCGGTAGAGCTTGAATGTGGTCGGCAGATCTTCCGGCGAATTCCGCAGTTGACCGATGATCTCCGGCAGTGCTCCCTGCAAATTCCTTTGAATCGATTCGACGTTTCCTAATGCCTGCCTTTTGTAGTTCCCGTCGGCCTTCCATTTCTCGATTTTCAACCTCGAGAGGTCCGATTGCGCACTCTTCGATGTCGTATCCAACTGCGACAGTAGTCCGTTCAATTGCGTCATAGAGGCATACGAAATGGGCGCCTGTCCGTTAGGGGAACCAGCCGCCGGCGTAGGACCAGATTGTCCGA
>JASLEQ010000801.1 GCA_030151135.1 Candidatus Sulfotelmatobacter sp.
GTCCGCCCGATTGGTGACTGGTCGATGCGAATCACTTTGTCGATGTTCTCCGCACCCGAGATGGCCTTGTGCTCGCCGGCTTTTTCCCGCGAGCGATAAAGCTGCCGAGCTAACGCCCGGTAAAGAATATCGTTCACCAGCGTCGACTTGCCTGAACCGGAGACGCCCGTCACCACTGTCATCACGCCCAGAGGAAAAGCTATATCCAGGTTCTTGAGATTGTTTTCCTTCGCGCCGAGAATCGTCAGTGCCGCCCCATTCTTGTGTCGCCGCTCCGGACGCATCTCGATCTGTGTTCGCCCGGAAATGTAAGCGCCAGTCAAGGAATTTGGCGCGTGCATGATCTCTTCCGGCGTGCCTTGCGCAACCAGCGCTCCCCCGTGCCGCCCCGCTCCCGGACCAAGATCGACGACATAATCTGCCCGCCGGATTGTCTCCTCATCGTGCTCGACCACAAGCACCGTATTTCCCAGGTCCCGCAGGTTCTCGAGCGCGTTCAGCAGACGCCCGTTATCGCGATGGTGCAGTCCGATGGACGGCTCATCCAGGACGTAAAGCACACCGCGCAGCTTCGATCCGATCTGCGTCGCCAGCCGAATGCGCTGGCCTTCACCGCCCGACAGCGTAGCCGCCGAACGGTCCAGCGAGATATAGCCGAGGCCCACGGCATTCAGGAATTGCAACCGCTCGACTACCTCATGCATGACGCGGCCGGCGATGGCCGCCTCTCGTCCCGCCAACTTGATTCCCTGCGCTACTTCCAGAGCCTTAGACACCGGCATCGCTGTGAAATCGGCGATCGACATCCCATTTACTTTCACAGCCAGACTCTCCGGCCGTAGCCTTTTCCCGTGACAGGCCGGACAATCGGTCGCCGACATGTGATCCATCAACCAGTCGCGATAGCCTTCTGACGTCGACTCTTCCAGGTTCTGCTTCAAATATCCGAAAATGCCGTGAAAGCCGGTTCGACCGCCCCGTCCTTGTTCGCCATTGAGCAGAAAGTCCTGGATCTTCTCCGGCAACTTCTCAAAGGGAGTGCTGAGATCGATCTTGTATGCCGCTGCTACAACATGCAGCTGGTGAATCAAATTCTGCGACGCCGAACCCGGCCCCAGCCCGCCATCGAGAAGCGGCTTTGACCAATCGCTGATTACCTTCGCCGGATCGAAATCGTACTTGCTGCCCAGTCCATGGCACTCGGGACAAGCTCCATACATGCTGTTGAACGAAAATGATCGCGGCTCGAGTTGCGGGACGTTGATGCCGCAATCCGGACAGGCCAGCCGTTCGGAATAAAGCGTCTCTTCGCCTCCAACTACCGCAACCTGCACCAAACCGCCCGCCAACTTCATCGCCGTTTGCACCGACTGCTCCAGTCGGTGCTCGATTCCCGCCTTTACCAACAGCCGGTCCACTACGACCTCAATCGTGTGGTTCTTGCGCTTATCGAGCTGAATCAGGTTGTCGTCTTCCAGGCTGATGAGTTCGCCATCGATGCGGGCGCGAGTGTAGCCGTGCTTGGCAAGGGTCTCCATCTCTTTCTTGAACTCGCCCTTCCGTCCGCGGACGATCGGCGCCATAACCATGACCCGGTCGTCGGGAGTCAGCGCCATCACGCGCTGCACGATCTGATCGGCCGATTGCCGGCTGATTGCCCGTCCGCACTTGGGGCAATGCGGTACCCCAATCGAAGCGAAAAGCAGGCGAAGATAGTCGTAAATCTCGGTGATCGTTCCGACGGTCGATCGCGGGCTGCGGCTGGTGGTCTTCTGCTCGATCGATATCGAGGGGCTCAGCCCGTCAATTCCATCCACATCCGGCCGCTCCATCTGGTCCAAAAACTGTCGCGCGTACGCCGAAAGGGTTTCGACGTACCGCCGCTGGCCCTCGGCATATATCGTGTCGAAGGCAAGCGAGGACTTGCCCGACCCGCTGAGCCCGGTCACGACCGTGAGCGTGTTCCGCGGAATCTCGACGCTGATGTTTTTGAGATTGTGCTGCCGCGCGCCCCGGACAGAAATCTTGGTAATCGCCATCATCTGACCAGGGTGATGTACCTTCCGTAACGTCGACAGGTACCCAGAATTGTCCGAAAGTAGGAGTACACAGCTCTACTCCGTATCTTAGTCGGCACTAGCGCAGAGCGTCAACGCAGGCGAGATTGAAGACGCCGCACCGCACGACTGAGCAAGACGGCAGTGAGCAGTTCAATAAGTTGAAAAGAAGGACCTTACGACCGTGATTTCGCTTCTGATGCCTGTCATCCTCTGCCTCACCGTAGTCGCCTCCGTCAGCCTCGGGATCCTTGCCGCCTACATCGCAGTTTTTGGAATACTCGGCGCGTTAGGCGAGCCAGCACGACCCGAACCAGCACCTGCCCGCCGACGCCTGGTGTTGGTCACAAATCAGAGCCACGCCAGCGGAGACTAACCTCATCGCCCGCCCTCGGGAGCTGTCCCGCGGGCATTTCAGCCTCCGGATTTTTAAACATCCCGCTGTTACGGCGCCGTTTGTTCTCGATTGGCCACTGCGAGTAATACCACGACGAATGGGGCAGCCACTGCTTTCCCCAGCGCCAGTCGTTGTCTGCGCCGGTCTCGCGATACGGGAACAGGAAATCAAGATCGTTCTCGTCTTCAACCCGCCAGTGATGCCGTTCGCAGTCCCTGCGCCTCTGTCGTCTGATCGGTCTAGTAGATGATCTTCACCGAGAACTGAATCTGGCGCGACGTCCCTGCCGTCTTACTGATGATCCCGAATCCGCTGCCGCTCACAATATTCGACGGCAATCCAAAATTCACGATGTTGAAGATGTTGAAGAACTCTGCTCGAAATTCCACGGTGCCGAATTCCGCATTTCCCCGGTGTCCAAAAGGAGTGTCTTTGATGACCGCAAAATCGAAATCGTGATACGCCGGTCCACGGAACGTGTTGCGTCCCAGTGTGCCGAAGCGTCCTTGATTCGGACCGGTACCTCCGGGAATATTGATCGGAATATTAAAGAACGATGGATTATTCGCGCCCAATCCGAAATAGTCGTCGCGCACCACGCGGCTCGTCGAAAGATGCGGCATCGAAACCAGATCCGGCCGATCGCCTCCGCCTAGTCCCGCTCCCGTCTGCTGCACTCCCGAGTACACCGTGAACGGGGACCCCGTCGTCAGCGTCGTAATGTTCAGCACCTGCCAGCCTTTTGTGAAAGTCCGGCCAACCGGTCGCAAAAATCCCACATGGTCGAATGGCAGCACTTGAATCACGCTGGCCGCAAACACATGGGTGACATCGAACGTTGACGGCCCCTTCTCGGCGGACGGATCAAATGGATTCTGGGGGCCGGTTTGCAGCACGGTTCCCGAAGCACCGAGTAGTCCCCCCAGAACGGAGCTGGTGTCATCCAACGATTTTGAATAGGTATAGCTCGCCTGTAGTCCAAGCCCCAGCCGCGCAGAGGTCTTCGATAACCCGCTTTGCAGAGAGTGGTATGACGAATGCGACCCACTTGTCATGATTGTTTCCGGACCGAATCCTCCGGTTGCATGACACTCCGTATCGAATTGCGTGAAGGGCGCAAATCCCTGGCAAGCCCCGCCATAACCGTTAGGGTTATAGAACCTTGGAAGATGAATTCCGGCAGTCGCGACGTACGATGCGTTGAATTTGAAATCGCCGAAATCGTGATCGACGCCCGCCGTCCAGCTCCCGATGTAGCCATTCCCAAAATTTTTTGCGATTCCATAAACGCTGAGCAATTGCACATTGCCGGGCGCAAGCGCATCCAGGTCCCTTTGAAAACGCACATAATCGAAGATGGTATTTGGGGGAACGTCTTGCGACCGGCCCGTCGCGAAAATGGGCTGACCTTGGATGTTGTACGCGGTGGGCAGGTTGAGCGGGACAAAAATATCGTGGAAGTTGATCGGCTCTCCCGCATGCGCATAAATCGCCGGAGCAAATACAAAGGGAATGGCTGCCGTCAGAGAATTGTCCTGCCATAAGTTTGGGATGAGCGTTGTGATCGCCCCGCCGGCATGCAACACGGTGTGCTTGGTCACCGCATAATCCAGCGCCAGGCGCGGCCCCCACCCGTTCCAGTCTTGATCGTATGGCGGCTGCGGATTGATCAGCACTTCCTGGGTGGCGGACCGATCCCAATATCCCACTCGCTGCCCGTTTGGTCCCAGGAATATTGGCAATGACGTGCGCTTTGTCGCCTCGTGGATCCGGCTGTTCACCTCGTAGCGCAATCCGTAGTTGATCGTCAGCTGCGATGTCGCCTTCCACGCATCCTGAAAATAGAAGTTGTAGGCTTCGCGCCGGACTCCCGCCTCGTTGAACTTACCGCCCACCGGAGTAATGCTGGCCGCCGACATGATGTTGTACGAATATGGCGTCCCAGTTAGAAGCCCTGTCAAAGAATCCGGAAGCGGCTCGCCAACTTGTATGTCGTGAGTGCCGCTGGCCGACGTAATCTTTACCGGCGAATAGGTGATTCCTCCCCCAAATTCATATAGCCCATTGGGATTCACGCCAAAAATCGTCGAGTCGCGATTGACTCGAATCTCCGCTCCCCACTTCAATGTGTGCGATCCGTGAATCCACGCAAAATCCTGCTTGAACTGATAAAGATTGCTGTAAGAACCGAAGATCGACCCCGCCGGCTGATTGAAGGGTTGAAATAGGCCATCCGCAAACGTGATCCCCGGCTGGGTGTGATTGGGCGTGGGGAAAAAGGGCGTACTCCGAATGTAGCTCAACGAAGTATCCGAGGTCATGTGCGGAGAAAGCGCGCGTGTATAGTGAACGCCCGCGTTCCGCTGATGATCGAAAAACTGGATTCCAAAACTCGGATTCAAAATCGTCTGGTCCGGATTTGTGAGCGGACCCGTTACCTGATTCAAGCTGAATCGGGCGTACAGTGACGCCTTATCCGAAATCCGATGATCCACCCGAATCGAAAATTGATCGGTTCGCGTGACAACTTTGGATGATGCCGCGTATGTCCGGTCTCCAAAAGGGCCGTCCGGCTCGTTCGGCAGCGGGTATCCATTCAGCACACCGGCAACTTCCGAATTTATGGGGACTGTCAACGTGTCGCCGGGATATGTAACCGTGTCAATTCCCTGCCGCTCCGCCTGGGTCGGCACCGGAATCACCTGCGTTGTCCCCAGAACCTGCCTGAAGCCCTGGTACTCGCCGTAGTAAAAAGTCCGATTCCGGCCGTCGTAGATGCCGGGGATTACGACCGGACCGCCGTTCGCGAATCCGAATTCATTCCGAATAAAAGGAGGAATGCGATGTTTCCCCGTTGGGTCCCGATAATCAAAATAGTTGCGCGCGTCGAGCGACGCATTCCGCAGAAATTCAAACATGCTGCCATGCAACTGGTTTACGCCCGATTTCGTAACTACATTGGTATAGCTTGCCGCACCGTGCCCAACCTCTGCCGGCATCACGCCCGAGTTCGACTGCACCTCTTGAATCGCATCGACGTTGAAGTTGGAAAAGGTGGCGCCGCCCATCTCGGGATCAGTCGTGTCGAATCCGTCCATCGCGAACACGGTGGTCACGCCGCGCTGACCATTCACGGCAAACTGCTGCGTGAAATTCGCCGCGCCATTGGCATCGGTCATTGTTCCCGCAGCCAGTAGAAGCAGTTTGCTGAAGTCACGCGCATTCAGTGGGAGACTCGACACTTCCGAACTCGATAAATGCTCGCCCCCACTGCCCTGGGCCTTGGTTTCTTTTCCGTGAATCGGTTGAACAATCACCTCGCCCGAGGACGCCAATCGCAACGAAGATTCGGAGGCGTTGGGGAAAGCCATCGTCTGTACCGATCGCCAAAGTTTCTCACCTTGTCGAACGGACAGCTCATACGCACCGGGGGCAATTGCACCGAACGAAAAATCTCCTGCGGAGGAGGTGACGGCTTCGTATTGCCCCTGGTTCGTGCTGCTCAACTTTACGGACGCTCCCGCAACTGGTTTTCCCGCGTCATCCACCAATGAGCCCTTCCAGGAAGTCGACTGGCCAAACAGAGCGACCGAGCAAAGAACTGCATTCAGGAAGATAAGAGAAGAAAATCGATAAGGTAGAGACATAAACGACGAATTATAAGCCTGCCCCATGCACGTGATAGCATTTCTTAACGTCCATTTGCGGTGCTCTCCCATGATCCGCGCCCGCTCCATTCCGCATTCCATCTTGCTTCTCCTGGTACTGGCGATGCCTGCGTGGCCGGCAAATCAGACGCCATGGGTTGAACTTCACTCGCCGCACTATACCGTGATCACCGATTCTGGGGAGCGCAAGGGCCGCGACATCGCCCTCCGTTTCGAGCAGATGCGCGCCGTTTTCGGTGGGGTGCTCACGAAGGACCGCTTGAACGAGTCTCGGCCCCTGACCATTCTCGCCTTCAACGATGACAAAGCGTATTACCAACTAGCTCCATTGCGCGAGGGAAAACCGATTGCGGTTCCCGGTTTCATGCTGGTAGGCGAGGATCAGGATTTCATCGCGCTGAACCTTACTGAGAGTGATCCCTGGCGGGCGGTCGCGCGTGATTTTGCGCTTCGCCTCTTGAAGTCCAACTACCCTCCAGCACAGGGATGGTTCGACGAAGGATTGCTCGAATACTTCAGTACCATTCGCATCAATAACCAGCAGGTGGAGATCGGAGGAGATCCCGAGTTACAGGCCGCTTCCGAGAAAATCTCATCGACTCCGCAGGCCTTGGCCAAGGTCCTCGAAATACAGGACTGGCGGCCGCTGCCAGTCCTGTTCGCTGCGAAGGACGCGGATGCGAAGACCACGGCATCGCACGACCCGCTTTACGAAGCCGAATCGTGGATCGTGATGCACTACCTGATTCATCAGAAGAAACTCTCTGAGACCGGCGCTTACTTCGGGATGGTCCTCAATCAGCATGTACCCGTCGAAGATGCAATTAAACAGGCCTACGGAATGAGTTCGGCAGAATTGGAGCAAGCGGTCAAAGAATACCTGCATCAGCAAACCCCGCTCGTTACACCCACGGATAGCGCCGCGGGGGAGACCGACCACTTTCCTGTGCCAGTGGGCTTGAACGATTCCATCATCACCGCTAAACCGTTGCCGGAACCCGACGCTCAGGCCATGTACGCTGCGATGCAACTCCGCGTGCCGGAGAGGCACGATGCCGCCCTTAAGACTTTGACCCAACTCGCAACAACGCCGACGGAAGCGGACAAGAAAGCAGATGCTAAGCCCAAGAAGAAAATGGGACAAGAGGAAGAGCAACTGCCGAGCAACGCGATTGGAAACCCGCTCGCCCACCGTTTTCTCGCCTGGGATCACATTGAGCACGGGCAATTCGAAGAAGCTTTCAATGAACTCGGCGACACCGCGTCGATCAATCCGCGCGACATGTGGGTACGCTATTACTTGTGCGTGGCGAAATATCGCCTGGCTCAGTCGAAGCATAGCGAGATGCTCGGACTTGCGAACATGATGCTCGATCTCAAGGCCGTGCTCGATTGGGATGCTGAACTGGCTGGAGCCTACGATCTGCTGGCGGTTGCGCGTAATGCCGGAGGAAGTTCAACAGCTGCGATGGAAGCGGAACGCGCCGCCATCGGATTGAGCCCGCGAAATGAGACTTACGTGCTGCATCTGGCGCAAATTTATGTTGCCGGCAGGAAATACCCGGCGGCGGCCGCGCTTCTGGAACGTCTGAAGACCGCAGAGAATCCCCAAATCGCTGCTGACGCCAATAGCCTTCTTTCAGAAATGAATTCAGACAAGAAGTATGGTCTGGCCGCGAGCAACGCGACGACTCCCCAACCTAAGTATGCGGAACAGAAATCGCCTTTCGATGTGCTGGACCAGGACGCCACGAAGCGCGAGGCTGCCGAACACGGTGATGGAAGAATCGCCGACAGCCGGACTACAAAATTCGTGCGAGGACGCCTGGTCGCTGTCGATTGCTCGAATGCACCGGCTGCGGTGCTAACGGTTCACTCGGAGAACGGCACGCTGAAACTCCGCTCTGCCGACTACAAGAATTTGCTGCTGATTGGCGCCGATGATTTTTCCTGCGATTGGCGCGATCGCCAGGTCACGGCCAATTACAAGCCACGCGGCACCGGCGACGGTGATATCGTGTCACTCGAAATGCGCTAGATCCGCAGCGTTAGTGGACTGCGCTGCAATCCAACATTCTCTCTGTCGGCCTTTGTTGGCAATTCCAATGAAATTCCTTGGGATCGTGCTGCCCGTACCCCCAGACTCGAAAATAGAAGGTGCCGTTTTCAATCCGTTCGGCCTCGATAAACACATGATCGTTGCCCCGAATAGTTTGCCGCAATTCAGGGTCGATGGTCCGTAACAGCGTCGGTTCATCGATCACAATAGGCTGTTCTGTCATAAGCAGGTGGAACAGCAACGCTCGCGATATCTTCTTACTGACATACTCTGTAATCAATATTTCACTGTTGCCGGACCACGCCACCGCGGCTGTTCCGAAATAATCGCAAAGTTTTCGCGACTGCCCTCCCGCCAGATCAAAAACCCAGAGGGAATGGAAACTGCCGGCGAAGTCTGAGAATGAACCGGCCCGGCTTGCATCGCGCACCTCGTAACGACGATCGGGCGATAGCAGACGTCCGGCTTTAGGAAAAACCGCGAAAGGCCCTGTCGCGCCCCAATCCAGTGGGGTCAGCGTGAGGGTGAATGTCGCGATGAGAGCTGCCAGGCGGAAGGCGCGCAAGAAATGCTCCAGAGAAAATTAGAAAAGAGATCTCAGCTGCCTGCCGTGATCGATCTCACAACCGCAGTTACTTCGGTGTGCGCTGAAATGGTCACCCTTGGGCAATGCTTCAGGTGAGTCGCAGAAGAATTCCGTTTGCGAATTTCCGAATTCTGAAAGTTGGAGGATTGAAGCAAAAAACCCTCCCGCTGGGACCGGGAGGGCTCTCAAATGGTTCGCAGCTAAATCATGCGCGGACTACGTTTGCTGCTTGAAAGCCCTTCGGGCCCTTGAGCAGGTCAAACTCGACGGTTTCGCCTTCATTGAGGGTGCGATATCCGTTTTCCTGAATCGCGGAAAAGTGCACGAATACATCTTCTCCTGTGGAGCGCTGGATGAATCCATATCCCTTCGCCCCGTTGAACCACTTCACTGTACCTTTCTCTCTCACGGCAACAACTCCTTTCACCAATCGCGAAGAATGATTCCCCGAATTCTCGGATCGCGCCTCGATCACTCGAAGCCCCCCTCAAAGAAACCGGTAGAATTTTTTTCTTAGGTTGCGTTACGAGCAGAGAGGAACTACTTCCAAAAAAGAAAAGACTCCTCAACCCCATAGCAGTGAGCTCCTGCTCTGGAGATCTGGAGTCCGACAATTTGGCGCGTTTCCACCACACCCAACAACGTCAACCGACCTCTGGTCTCAACACCGGAGCGACTTCCCGGTATTGAGCAACAGATAATAAGCAGTATTGAAACGTTTCGCAAGAGAAATTAGAAACAAAACGTTACCATGACTTTTGGTCATAACTGATAACTTTAACAAGGATTAAGAAATAACTTGGTAACCGCGTATCGAAACTTCGGTTTCCCCGATCGAGCTACAGTTCCCCCTGTCTCTGGTACGATCTAGCTTCTGCCGTGGCGACTCCTCCCATTTCGACTTCAGCGCCTGCGGCGCAGGCCAGCGCCCCTAAACCTTCCCCGCGGCCGCGGAGGGGGTCTCCGAACCTGATCCTGGCGACGGTGCAATACCTGATGCGCACCGATGTGCATACATTTGCATTTTCGGTGGCTGCGAATTCCATCCTGTCGTTTTTCCCGTTCGTGGTGTTAATGATGACCGTGATACGCCGGGTGTTTCATTCGCGGGTGATGTACGACGTGGTCCTGCAGCTGCTGCGCGACTACCTTCCGGCGGGACAGGAGTTCGTGATCCGGAATCTGAACTCGATGGTCAATTCGCGGCAGCGCGTACAGGCCGCATCCCTGGTGATCCTGCTGATCACGTCATCGGGAATCTTTCTGCCTCTGGAAGTCGCGTTAAACCGGATCTGGCGATTCGAAAAGAATCGATCCTACCTGGGAAACCAGCTGGTCTCGTTCGGACTGGCGTTCGCCTGCGGCGCGCTGGCTCTGATCTCGATTGCGCTGACCGCTGGGCCAGTGGCGTTCATGGAGTTCCTGCTACGGGGATACGGGAGCGGCTTTGTGCGCGTCGTGGGATTTCTGGTCATGAAGGTGTTCGCAATTGCGGCGAGCATTGCGATTTTCTTCCTGATTTACTGGATTCTGCCGAACGGGAAAGTGCCCGCGGGAACGGTGTTGCCGGTGGCCGTCATTATGGGACTGCTTTCTGAGGCGCTGAAATACGCTTACATCCTGGCGCTGCCCTGGCTGAATTTCCAGGAAGTGTATGGACCGTTCGCGCTCTCGGTGACGATGATGTTCTGGGCGTTTTTGTCAGGACTGCTGCTGCTCGCCGGGGCGAATCTTTCGGCGCAAGAGCATCTGCGCGGGGTGTTGAAGACATCGACCGTGCAGCGCAGCCTGGGCTGAGTGCCGGTGACTTCGGGTAAGGATCAAAATAAAAACGCAGAAGCAAGACCAAGCGGTCTCACTCCTGCGTTATAACTTCTAAGATATTAATTCCCTTCTGGATTATTTCTTCTGTTCTCCGATTGAGATCAACTCGACATCGAAGATCAAGGTTTCCCCAGGCCCGATGTCTGCGCCGGCGCCGCGATCTCCGTAGGCCAGATCGGCCGGGATGTAGAGCTGCCATTTCGAGCCGACTGGCATCAGTTGCAGGGCCTCGGTCCAACCTTTGATGACGCCGCTCACCGGAAATGAAATCGGCTGTCCGCGTTTGTACGAGCTATCGAATTCTTTGCCATTGATCAGAGTCCCGCGATAGTTGACCGTGACGGTGTCGTTCGCGGTCGGCTTCGGGCCGGTGCCTTCGGTGATGACTTTGTATTGCAAGCCATCGGGGAGGGTCTGCACTCCGGGTTTCGTTTTGTTGGCAGCGAGGAATTCTTCTCCCTGCTTCCGGGAGGCGGCGCCTTCCTGGTGGGCCTTGGCTTCCTGGGCGCCCTGGACCTGGGTACGCAACTGCTGTAAGGCGGCGCGCATTTCATCCTCGGTCATTGCCGTCTTACCGGCGCCCATGGCATCGCGAAGGCCGCGGGAGACGAGAGCAGGATCGACCGCGGTGGCGACCCCCTGCTTTTTCAATCCAGTTCCGATGCTCATACCGAGGGCATAGCTGTTCTTCGCCTTCTGCGTGGTCAAGGCAACTCCTGTGGCGGACTTTGTGCCGGTTGTGGTGGTGCTCTTTTTCGCAGGAGTCTTCGGAGCACCCGAGGCGGTGGATTGCGACGGGCTCGATTGTGCGGGCTTCGCGGCGGCGCCGGAGGAAGAGTCTTGCGCCGCACAAGAAGCAACGAGCAGGATTGCGGCAATGAAAGAAAAGAAGGTGGCGGTGAGCGTTTTGGGCATAGGCATCATTGTCCCATTGCGCGGGAGATGGCGGCAAACCGCAAAGGGTAACGAGTTGCATTCGGCGTAATTGAGGTCTGACAAGTTGAAGGCGGTTTCGTTGCCGGTGCGGTCCAGTGGAACGGGTGGCAAGAGTGCTGAGCAATAAAAATATTTTTTATAACGCTGAAACTCGCAAATATTTCATTCTGCGGCACTTGGGGAGTCGTGGAGTCCGCGGAGAGCGCGCAAAATATTGATTCTAAATAATTTACGCGCAAAATATTGAAAAGCAAGGACTTGCGCCACCCAATCGACGAAATTATTTTTATTGGTGTTTCCCGCAAAGTATTGAAATAGCTATACTTACGGGAATTACCCTGTGG